>JACQXA010000004.1:300000-492500 GCA_016208975.1 Nitrospinota bacterium | reverse complement strand
TCATCGAGACGGTGTACAACAGGAAACGGGTGCATTCCGGCATAGGATACTTGCCGCCGGAGGAGTTTGAGGCTATATTGCGGGACGAGGACAGGAAACAGGAGCTGGGACAGGTCACACTAAAACTGGCCGATTAACACTCCAGTTGACGGGGCGCAGTCCAATGTGCTACAAAAAAACAGAGGCTTAACAAAACAGTAAATTCGCATCGAATCTTAATGTACTGCATGAGATAAACAATGAGAACCATGATTGATGACATTATTGCCAAACGTCAGAGAATGGCATATAAGAACGAGGAACATGTTCGCATAGGAATTGTTCTACGGTTATTGCAAAAAGCAGGGTGGGATATTTTCGATCCGGCGGAAGTTTACTTAGAATTTAGCGCAAATCGAAATGAGGACAAAACAAAAGTAGATATAGCCATATTTGCCAATTCAAATGAACCAACCGCATTCATTGAAGTAAAGTCGCTTGGTTCTATTAGGGCAAAGTTACAAGAAACTGAGCGCCAACTAAGGGATTACAACAGAAACAATACCGCACCCTTTTCAATAATAACAGACGGGGAAGAGTGGAGATTTTACTTTTCCCAGACTGGAGGTGAGTTTAGTGAGAAATGTTTTAGGACTATGAATATTTGCAAGGATGGCATTGAAGATGTTGAACTCACAATATTATCTTTTCTATCAAGGCAAGCAATAACATCAGGAAAGGCGCGGGAATATGCAGAGAATTATCTTAAATTAACCAAAAAGCAAAAAACTGTTGATGATTCTGTTCCTATCGCCAAACGAATCGCAGAGGATGATCCCGATAAAAGCTGGGTACAGGCATTGATAGATATCTGCAGTGAAAAGGGATTTGAAATTGATCGTGAAGAGGCGAAGGAGGCAATAAAAGAATATTCAAGTATTAGCGACGAAGTTAAAGCGCCTGAACCAAAGGCGGAAATAATCTCGCAAAAAGATGTTCCCAGTACAAATTTACCAAAACGCCCTGAAAAACAACATATGGAAATTCCTATTTCTCATATTAATCGAGAATCTAATTACGCGCATAAAAAAATTATTGAGATTGAATTATTCGGGCAAAGTTTCCGTCCAAAGAATTATAACCAACTTTTATTGTTAACGAGCAAGAAAATTTATGAGATGCAAAAAAGTGATTTCCATAAATGCACGGAACTTGTCGGACGTAAACGAAAATATTTTAGCAAGGAAAAAGCTGATGTCTTTAGTCCTGAACCCATTGGCGAATCGGGCTATTATGTAGGTACTAATGAAAGCGCAACGTCAATCGTAAAAATTTGCTACATGCTATTAGCGAAGTTTGGATACGTTAAGTCTGATTTAGTGCTTAAAGTCGAACAAGCAAAATGACAATAAACAGTCACAAGAAAGGGGTCAGGTCTTTACTTTTGACTTTTTTCGCTCGGTGATGTGTTGGCGCTATCTTCCCCCTGGGAGTGCGGGCATCCCGCCCACAACGTCTTTTTCGCCGACTCGACGCCGGTGAAATGACGGCAATAAACGCCGCCGGGATTAAAAATATAAAGCCCCGATTTCAGAAATGAGATCGGGGCTTTTTTGTTCACGCCAATAGCAACTCTAGGCTACTTGTCCAGCTCGTCGCAAAGGGCGTTTACTTTGCCAAGTCTCTCTTTCTGGATCCCGCCGGCCAGTTTTTCCGCGTCTTCCTGCTTGCCGGCCAGCACCATCGGCACCAGTTCATCCTCGCGGGTCTTTTTGAAAGCGGCCCAGGTGTCCGAAAGCTCCTTGAACTGCGCGTCTTTGCCCGCGGGGGATTTCATCTTGGCAAGAGCCGCGCTGACCGCATCCGCCGTGTCTTTGACAAGCTTTTGCTGGTCGGCTCCCCTCTTGTCCTTGTTCTTAAGTAACGTTACGAAGGCTTCCCTGGCGTCGTTCACCTTTTTCTTCAAATCTCCAAACTCGCCCGCGTTCGCGGAAAATATGGTAAATACAAAAAGCAGAGCTGTAATGCCGATGGAACGTTTGTTAAACATGATATCCCCCCAAGAAGTTTAGTTTTGGGTAGGAACGGCTCTGGTTTAAATCACATAACCGCCAAATACCGCCATTACCCGTTTGGAATGAGTATTGGCTTCATATCAAGTAAAGTCAAGATTTGTATGCAGTAAACGTTGTATAAAAACTAAAGGTATATAATCCTACTTCCGGGCTACCGGCTTTAGCGTTAAAAAGGAGACAGTTTGAACAAGGGGCTTGTTTTTCAAGCGGCCATAACCCTGGCGCTGGCGGTTACATCGGCTACAAGATTTTTTAAAAACGGTTCCGTGCTGATGACTGTCGCAGAAAGGCCGGGCGAACATTTGTTGAGCGGGCTCTGCGGGCTTTTGTTGGGCTCTGCGCTGGGGATGGCTTTAGAGATTGTTTTAGCCAACGACTGGAAGTCGCAAAAAACCAGCGTGAAATTGTTGACCTGGCTGGGTTTGACCTCCCCAATCATCTATTTAATGGTGGCGCACCAAACCCGCAATCTGGTAAATGACGGGCCAGCCACGGCGGCCATGGCCATCGGTGTAGCTGTTGCCGCGTTTTGGCTGAAGGGAAATGAACGGCGTTAGGATTGCGCAGGATTGGCGGTAGATAGTTTTTCCCACCCCCCATTTTTCTCAATAAAGAAACCCACAAGACCAAGCCCGTTGGCGGTGGCCAGTGAGATTATCCGGTTTAATGAATCCGGCGCGAAACTTAAGGCCATTTGGCAGCTTCCCCCGAGGCTTCTGGGTTTTATCGCCGTACGGAATTTAATGCCAGCCTGTTTTAAGAATTTTTCCGCCCGCATGGTTTCATGAGTGGTCGTGAAAACGGCGTAAATAATTCCGCTCATCTTTTCTTTTTGAGGATTCGCCGCATCGCCTCAATAAAAATGTTTATGTCTTTCAACGCGGTAAAAGGGCCGGGGCTTACCCGGACGGATCCTTGAGGGAAAGAGCCTATAAACTTGTGAGCTTCCGGCGCACAATGCAATCCAGCCCGGACGGCCACCCCCTGGCTATCCAGCTCATCTGCGATGATGGATGGATCAATGCCAGCCACGTTGAAAGAGACCAGTCCCGCCCTGGAAGACAGCTTCCCGGGGCCATATACTGTCACCCCCTCCATATCCTTTAAATTGCTGATGAGTAGCTTAAGGGTGGCCAACTCCTTCTGGCGGATTTTTGCCACCGGCATTCGTTTTATATATTCGATCCCCGCTTTTAACCCAGCCACACCAGGCACATTTGGAGTGCCCGCCTCAAACTTGTCCGGCCAGATATCCGGCATTCTTTCGCTTTCGGAATCCGATCCAGTGCCACCTTCCAGGAAACAGTCCGGCTCCATGCCAGGGGCGAAATAAACGAATCCTATGCCTTGAGGGCCTAAAAGCCCTTTATGGCCTGAACATACCAAAACATCCACATCTTTGGCGTTGAGCGGGATGGAGCCTGCGGACTGGGCCGCATCCAGGATAAGTTTTATATTTTTTTTGCGACAAGCGGAAGCCAACGCTTGCGTGTTTATAACTGCTCCGGTCACATTACTGGCCGAAGTGGTCACAAGGTAATCCACGTCTGGAAGATTTACAATGTCCGGTAATCCATTATTGTCACAGGGGGCATAATCCACATCCACCCCAACATTTTTCCTCGCCATAATGGGCCGGATCACAGAGTTGTGCTCCAGTCTGGATATGGCCACCTTATGCCCGGCATGGATAAGCCCTTTTATGGCGATGTTAAGCCCCTCGGTGGCGTTACGGGTAAAAACGATCCGCTCCGGGCATGAGAGTCCGAAAAATTCAGCTATGGTCTCCCGCGCTGAAAACATCATGCGCGCCGCCGCCAGCGAGCCTTTATGCCCGCCCCGGCCAGGGCTCCCGGCGATTCCGGCGATAGCCTTGCCTACCGCATTTATCACAGTGGCGGGTTTGGGGTGACTTGTGGCCGCGTTGTCCAGGTAAACCAGCTTATTGCGCATGGGGGTGAGCGGCCTATGTCTCCTGACGGTGGATGAGCTTTATGAATGTGGTGATCAGGGCCATGTCGAAATCACCCTCGCTTTTGGTCAAAAGGGCAAGCGCGTCAAATGGGCGGAATGCTTTTTTATAGGCCCGTTCTGTGGTCAGTGCGTCATAGATGTCTATTATCGCGGCTATCCGGCCAAAATAATGGATATCATCACCAGCCAGTTTGTTTGGATAACCCTTGCCGGTGAGTTTCTCGTGGTGCTGGAGGAGAGGTATAAGCGCCCGTTCCGGCACCGACTTGTGGTTCTTGAGCATCTCGTAGCCGAGGGTGACGTGGTTTGATACCGCCTTGTATTCATCGTCCGTCAGTTTGCCGGGCTTGTTGATAAGTTTCTGGTCCACCCGGCTTTTGCCGAGGTCGTGCAAAATTGAGCCCAGCCCCAAGTCCGCCAAATCCTGTTTTTCATGCACACCAGCGGCCATGGCCAGCGCCAGCGAGAGGGTCGCCACGTTCACCGAGTGGGTGAAGGTGTAGTAGTCGTAGTTATTTATCTTCATCAGGCCGTAGAAAGTTGTGGGATTTTCTATGACCAGATCAGTAAGGTCCGTGATGGACTCCTTGGTTTCCTTCATCAGTTGCTCGGAGCGCGGGTTGTGGGCCAGCCCTTCCACGATCATTTTTGAGTTTTCCCGCACGAAAGTAACCCTGGCCGCGTGGTTCTTGGAGTTTTTCGTATGCTCCATCAGGTAAGCCTGGTAGGGGGGCATTTCCTTTTTAAGAATAAGCAGGTTGAGGTCTTTGTGGGCCCATTCTTCCAGCGTACCCGCTCCAATTGTGTCTCCGGCGTTGTGAGCCAGCGTCACATCCTCCTTTGCCCGGACAAAAACCGAGAAGGGTGGCTTTGTTCCATCTATCAGCGCATGCGGGCTTATGGCATGGTAATTGTCCATGAAGTTGTAATGGATAACGACTTTTTTCGGATCCAGGTACCTGTCGGAAAACCCTTTGTCTTTCTGGCTTGCCGTTTCCCCTTCCAGTGTCCTTTTATATAGATCGTAAGCCCGTCGCTGGTCTTGCGGAACACGCACCTGGGAGATGCCCCGCCCCTGAAAAAGCTCCTCCACCTCCTCGGTGTATGAAAGCCCCCGTTTCAACTCCAGAGCGAAATGCCCGTCGGATGTTGTGTGGTATATGTCCACAGGCATCTCCCGGCCAACCTTAAACTCCGTTATTTCCACCTCGAAAGTGTCATCCGGGGTTATTACCCGCACTTCCGGGAAATGTAAGGGTAATTCCTGCCCTATGTCCAGACCCTTGGAGACATCGATGGAAACCGTCTGGATCTCGTAATCCAGCAGTTTCTTGATGTCTTTTTCGGAGTTTATTTCGAATCCGCCGATCATGACCGGCGTGGATAACCATGGGCTGTCGGTTTGGGTAACATACATACCCACCCGCAGGTCGGTGGTGCGGATTTTCTTGATGTGCGACTGATCTTGTTTTGGCATACTTGCCCCGGGTTACCGCCATTCCATAGAACGATTCTATGGCATGGCGCTATCTATTACAATTTTTATTCGCAAGGTCTTGGGCCATGTGAATCGTGTTATCATTTCAATGCATCAAATAGCGAATTTTAAAGGGGTAAACTTTAACTTCGGGGGATTTTGCGTAATGATTTCGCAGGAAAAGAGGGGCTTGGCTCTCTTGGCGTTTACTGTTGTGACGCTCCTTCTAGCGTGGACCGGGCCGGCCATGGCCGCCTTCGGCTATACAGGGAACAAGTCCTGTCAAAAGTGTCACAAAGAGATTTACGATTCCTGGAAAAAAACCATCCACGCCAAAACGTTCGACCTGCTGGCGCCAAAAACGCGGGCGGACAAGAAAAAGGAGGCTGGCTTAAAACCCGCCGAAGACTACCGGAAAGACAAATCCTGCATGCGGTGTCACGTGATGGGTTGGGAAGAAGGAGGCTATTCTTCTGAGCGCGCCGACAAGGATGAATGGAAAGGCGTGGGATGTGAGGACTGTCACGGTTCCGCCGAAAAATACCTTGAGATCCACGAGAAAAAAGATCTGGAGCGCCGCGACCGCAAGCTTAAACAGGCTGGTTTGAGGAAACCGTTCGACCAATCTGGACAGGGGACGTGCGCCTCGTGCCACTATAACCAGAACAGCCCATTCAAACACAGGCTCCCTAACCGGGACCGTAATTGGGCCGATCCCAAATTTGTAGAAACCTACCACATCATCCCAAAAAAGTAAAAGAAGCTGGCGAAGGATCATGTTCGATACTCATCGCTATGAGGGTTTATTGACCACAACCCTGATGGGCCGGAGCGTTGCGCGTCTTGATAGCGTGGATTCCACCAACACCCGCCTTGCGGCCATGCTAGTGGAGCGGAATGTTGGGGCCATGCTGGTGTTCGCCGAGCGCCAGACAGACGGCCGGGGCCGGTCTGGGAAATCCTGGGTCAGCCCAGCCGGTGTGAATATAGCCGCAAGCCTGGCCTGGCCTTTGCCCTCGGCGGTCATTTCTCCGGGGCTGGTGACTCTTTCGGCGGGAGTAGCGCTGGCCGAGGTCGTACGGGACGTTTGCGGCGCCCCGGCCACATTAAAATACCCGAACGACCTTTATTTGAACGGGCGCAAAGCGGGCGGTATTCTTGCCGAGCGCAAAATCCGGGGCCAGGAGCCTTGGGCGGTGATTGGCCTGGGCGTGAACGTGAACACTGAGGAATGGATGTTCCCGGAAGATTTGCGGGAGACAGCCACGTCCATAAAGATAGAGACCGGCCAACCCGCTTCCAGGGAGGCGTTACTGGCCGGGTTCATAAACAGGCTGGAGCCTCTTTTAAACGAAGTGACCCGAACAGGCCCGGAGCGGATGCTGGCTAGCTACCGCTCTCTCTCCATGTTGCTGGGCCGCCGCGTTACCGTGCTGGAAGGGGAACGAAAACTCAGCGGCATGGCGCTGGATGTGGACGGCGCTGGCGCGTTGCTTTTGGAGCAGGATGAGGGTGGAGTGGTCACCGTTATTTCCGGAGAGACGAGCCTCCATCACACCATAAGAAGCGCGGGGTAGCGGGATATGGCGGACGGGCAGTTGCTGGTGGTGGACGTAGGCAACACCAACATCGTGCTGGGGTTGTATGACGGCGACGAATTGCTGGCCCATTGGCGGCTGGAAACCAAGCTTCGCCGAACCGAGGACGAGCTTTCGGTGGTGGTCACCCAGCTATTCGCCATCAACGGGCTGGGCATCTCCAAGGTTTCCCGGGCGGTGATATCCTGTGTGGTACCCCAGATACTCCCCATTATCACAGGGTTCTGCGAAAAAACTTTCCGGCTGGACCCGCTCATCATCGGGCCGGGGATAAAAACCGGCGTCTCCATTAACATAGACAACCCCAGGGAGGTGGGGGCCGACAGGATAGCCAACGCCGCCGGGGCCCTGCTGAAGTATCAGCCACCGCTTATAATTGTGGATTTCGGCACGGCCATCACCATAGACGCGGTGTCTGCCAAATCCGAATACCTTGGCGGAGCCATCGTCCCCGGCATGCGGCTCTCCTTAAACGCCCTTTACCATAACGCCGCCAAACTGCCGGAAGTGGAATTCGCCAAGCCCCCTTCCGTCATAGGGCGCAATACTATCCATTCCATGCAGTCGGGTTCATATTATGGTTACGCCAGCCTGGTGGACGGTATCGTTAAGAAGATGAAACCATTGCTGACCCCGGAACCCAAGGTAATAGCCACCGGTGGCGAGGCCTTGCTTGTTGCCTCCGCCTCCGAGACTATAGAAGCGGTGGAAGAACACCTCACCCTGCAAGGGCTGAAAGCCATCTACTACCGCAACCGGCAGTAACTTTTCCCTTTTCCTTCTTGTTCGGACTATTGTCCGCCTCCTTTAGGACATTTCCTTGTCCTGATAACAGACGTAAGGCCTTGCAAACTGCACACAACCAACCTCCATTGATCCATGGATAATCACTCAACATTTAGATTGTTAATGTGTAGCAAGATTTGGCACAGCCGTTGCTTTTATGTAAGCGTATCGGTGAAAGTCGCCGAAGATGATAAACAGGATTTGGATAGGGAAAAGGAAATGGAAAACATACAGGGTGTTGAAGACAGTAAGTTTGTGGTGTTCGCCGTGGGCGCCATGTTGACGCTTGCTTCGGCCTACATGGTTATTTTAACCGTTGCCTTGGCCAACTAGAACGCCGGGCGAAATAGATGACGGGGAAGGAGCGGAACATGACCTTGGAACACAGGGATTGGGTGATGGGCTTATTGAGCCTTACTTATATGATGGTGTACATGAGCGGCTTGACCATCTGAGCCATCCGGTTCCGCTCCCTTTTTTTAGGATGAGGTGGCCGTCGCCCAGGGTTTAAGGCAGTCCACGCGCCATAGAAATTTATCTTGTCGCTCCAGCCGCAAGGCGCGGGGGACGGTGGAGCTATAAAACCCGGGCGGCGGCCCCCCATCCTTTTTTGGCCACCTGATGTTATTCTTTCGGCAGGGCGTGGGTCCCGTCGCAGAAGGGTTGCTTGTGGGTGTGTTTGCATCCGCACAGGGCTACGGTCCTGCCCTCTTCAATCTCGAAAAGAACGGCGGCGTGTTGCGTTCCCTCGTATGCTGTGCCTTTGTGGGCGTTGTCGCAGAAAGGCTGGTTTTTTGAGAGACCACATCCGCACCAGATATATGTTCCAGGCTCAATGTCCATTACATAAGGGGCGTGTTGGGGCGACTTGGGTTCAGGCATGCCTATTCTCCTCCGCTTCTAAATTTTGGCCTCTCCACCGGCTCCCACTTAAGGAAAGCTGGCCGGTTTTGAGTTAGTATAACAAGCATGGAATTAAAACTCGACATGGAACCCGCCACTATGGATGATGCTGTTCCTTCCGGCCTTGCGGGGCGGGATATGGAGCGGCCCGGCGAGGTTGAGCCCGCAAACGGCGAGGGAAGCCGGGCGATGGCTTATGTTTTTCTCGTGGCGGCCAGCGCAATGTTCGCCTCGGGTTATCCCTTGGCCCGGGCGGTGGACGCGTCGTACGGAATGGACATGCTGGTGGCCCAGGGGATGGTGGTGAGCGCCATACTCCTATCGTTGACGCCGGGCAAATTCGCTGGCTCCGGGATGCGCCCGCACATATGGCCCATCGTATTCAACGGAGTGGGGTCGGCGGCCACCTGTTTTATGGTGATGGAAGGCTCACGGGTTATCACACCATCCCTGGCGGCGGTCATTGTGATATCCAACGCCCTGATGGTGGCGGCGCTGGCCTGGGCGCTGGGGCGCAAGAAATTCACGGCTCCCCAACTTGTGGCGCTGTGCGCGGGCTTCGCCGGAGTTGTCTGGGTAAGCGTTGAACGGGGCGCTTTGGGCGGTCAGGCGCTGGGAGTGGCCTATCTTTTAATGGCGGCGGCGCTTATCGCGCTGATGACCATAGCCATAGAAAAACCGCTGGCCCAGGCGGGCGGCGTGGCTGTAACCCGCATGTCTTTCTGGATAGCCGCCGTGGTTTCCATCGGGGTCCTGGTTTGTACTGGGCGCTTTGCTTCTTTAACCGCAGGCCATGCGGCGGTGGCCGTATTTTTCGGCGTTATTTGCACAGGTGTTCCATCCCTGCTGTTCAACGAGGGGATGATACGGGTTGGCTCGGCGGACGCGGCGGCGTTCAAACTGCTCATACCGGTGTTCGCTTTTGTTTACGGTGTGGGCATGCTGGGGGAGTCGCCCAGCGCCTCATCGCTGGTGGGCGGATTGTTGGTGGTAGCTTCGGTTGCGGCGTACCAGGCGTTCAGCAGGAAAGCCGGGTGAAGATGCGCGCAAATCCCAAGGACGTCTGGTCCGGTCCCAAATACCGCAGGGCGCAGGGAGCGCAGAACGATTGGCCCTCCCTGTTCTTTGAAAAGGTTAACGTGGCGCCTGCGTACAGCATTTTGCAGGTGTCGTTTGGAGGGCGGGATTTAACCGCCCGGTTGGCGGAGCTGGCGCCAGATGGCCATGTGTTGGCGGTGGATTTCGGCGAGGCCCCGTTTCGGGAAGCTATGGCCGATAAAAGGTTTCCCGCCCGGGGCAATGTGACGTTCTTGACCGGCGACCCTTGCGCCCTGCCCAGCCAGTTGCCCGGCGCGCCTTTCGATGTGGTGATGAGCCACATGGCCGCAGAGCGGTGTCCCAACATGACAAGGCTCTTCCACAGGCTTATCCGGCTTGCCCGGCAGGATGGGCAGGTTTATATGGAAATGGCGGGAGAGGGGGACTGCCAGGCGCTAAGGGATGTCATGGACAACATGGCCAGTGGCCCCTTCGCCGGTCATTTTATGGCTTTTCGATACCCGTATAGACCGCTTTCCAGAAACGAGGCGTTGGAGATAGTAACCGAAGCGGGCTATGGCAGGCCAGCAGTGGAGATGCGCAAAGAAACCGTCAGGATAAATAGCGGCTATTTTCCAATATGGCTGGCCGCCAATGCCGGGGCTCCATATATCCAGAATCTGCCGCAGTCGCAACATTCGCCGTTTATAGATTCCGTTGTTAAAAACTATCCTCCGGGTGCCGACGGATGCTTCGCCGTGGAGCGGGTTATTCTTTCAGTTCATGGTCACAGGTATTGGGGCAGTTTGGAGGGGGATTTGATGGGCGGCCCCGTGGGGATGGACTGAGACAGGCAGTCGCGCGCGTCAGTTTTCTCCCAACCAGTGGACATCCAGCCGGGCCAGGGGGGCAAGCCCGGGGTAGGTCACATCCACGCCGTTTAAGTAAGTGTCGAAAAACAGCAGGCGGCGTTTCCACATTTCGTACCGGAACCCTCCGGGCAGGGCTTCGCGGCTCACTGTGGCGCATACCGGCGCATCGGATTTTCCGTTTATCTCAAGCAACGCCACCCCATGCCCATCCTTATTGAGAAGCTTTATCCATTTTACATTCTTGACCGAATTGGCCCGCGTCAGGCAGAACCTTATGGTGTCGCCGTCTTTGTAAGTCTTTCTGATCCGCACCTTCTCCCCCTGGATGTCGTAGTTCTCCACCGCGGCGGAGTAAGCCGCGGGCGCCGCCAATATTGCAAGGGTTATAAGAACCGGCGCGGCAATAAGGGTACTCCGCAGGTTAAGCGCCATGGCTGTTTTTAAGCTCCTTTTCGGTGAGGGCGAGGAATATGGATTCCAGGTCGTCATCAGTCTCGCCGGACATGGCGCGAAGCTCGTTTATGTCCCCCACGGCCACAAGCTTTCCCTTGTTGAGTATGCCTATCCTGTCGCATATCTCCTGGGCGGTGGCCATGGTGTGGGTGGAAAGGAGAACCGTGCACCCGTCCCGCGCCACCTGCCGGAAAAGCTCTTTTACCTGCCGCATGCCCCGCGCGTCCAGCCCCACCATCGGCTCGTCTATGATGAGCGCCTTGGGGTTGTGCATGAGGGCGGAGGTTATCACCAGCTTCTGTCTCATGCCATGGGAATAGCTTTCCACCAGCTCGTCCAGCCAGCCGGACAGGCCGAACATCTCTATGAGCCCGTCTTGTTTTTCGAGGGCCGCCTTGTCCTGCCCCATTCTGAAGATCTCGCGGACGAACTCCAGAAACTCCCTGCCCGTGAGCTTTTCATAAATGAACGGTTTGTCCGGAACAAAGCCGATGACCCGCTTGGACTCCAGCGCTTGCGTCTGCGTGTCGAACCCGGCTATGGCCATGGAGCCTTCCGTGGGAGTGAGGAGCCCCGCGAGCATCTTGAGGGATGTGGTTTTACCCGCTCCGTTTGGGCCTAGAAACCCGAACACCTCACCGGCCCGGACATGAAGGGTCAACTCCTTGACCGCCACGGTCTTGCCGTACATTTTCGTGACGTTATGGATATGTATCATTTCCTACAACACACCCGGTTATTTTACGCCGGGGCGCAATCGCCCATGTCGCCTTTTAGTTTTACCACACCGTGCGCCACCGCCTTCCAGACGAACGACAGGTTCTCCACGGCGGCCTTGGGGCTTCCTGGCAGGTTTATTATCATGGCCCGGCCCCGGCAACCGGCGTAACCGCGGGACAGGGGCGCGTTGGGGGTTATCTTGAAAGACTCGGCCCGCATGATCTCGGGTATTCCCGGTATATCCCGTTCGAGCAGAGGCTTTACGGCTTCGGGGGTGACGTCCCTTGGTGACAGGCCCGTGCCCCCCGCGGTGAGTATCAGGTCGTAATCGCCGGAATCGGCCCATCGGGCCACAGTTTCGGCGATTGGGCCCTTTTCGTCTGGAACCACGGCGCAATGGGCCAGGCTCTCCCCCTGTTTTTCCAGGAACGCCCGCATGGCCGGTTCAACCTGGTCTGGCCTTACGCCCGTGGAAGCCCTGTCGCTAACCACCAGAAGGGCTATGGATATCCCGCGGGATTGCGCGGTCATGTGTTCTCGTCCGGCGCTGTCGCGGCGGGCCGGGGGGAGGACTGGCTGGGAATATAGATATTGTCGGCCCCCAGGAACGTGTCAGGCCCTGTGGAGTATAAAATGAACCGGTCGTTTTTCAACGAGTATTGGTATGGGTTTCCCCATGGGTCTGAAAGGCCGCTCTTTTCCAGCGCCCCTTTCTCCACCAGAGCCTTGAGGTTTTGCGGCGGCGCGCCATTGAGGGTGGTGTAGATTTTCAACGCCCGTTCTATCTTGTTTAGCTGTCCAGCGGCTTGCATGGACTTGACCTCTATTATCCCCTCTTTGCGGGCCTCCACAAACTTGGGCCATGAGAAAATCTGCCACGCCAAACCAGCCGCCAGGATGACTCCCAGCGCCCCCACTGTGGCAATCCGGGCGGTGTTTCCCGTGTTGTCCACGGCTACGGTTGTGTCTTTTTTCTTGGCGCCGGCTTTCAGGATGCCCGTGCGGAACAGGCTCTGGATGGCCTCCAGGCTTGTGAAATGCCCTTGCCTGGCCGCGTCCAGCGCTGTCTGGATGGTCATCCCGTGCCCTATGACCGACAGGACATTCACCTCGGACGGGGAAAGGCGCATCCCTCGCGCCATGAGTATCTCGTACTCGATGGAAGTCTGGAAATCCACCCCGGTTTCGGGCCCTTTTAACGCCAGCGACTCATACTCGTCCTCGGCAAGGATGTTCTTCATGATGTATGTGCCCAGCGGCGGGATGGCCGCCGTTATCCTGGGCCATTCGTCAGCTATCCTGCATCCCTCCATCAGCACCGCGTCCACGTCCATGGGGGGCATGATCTTGTCGTTGTACTTGATCCCTTTCATGGGGGTGAACTCGTAGGTCCCCTTTTTCCACCGCAGGGCGTAATACACGTTGTCCAGCACCTGGCGCTTTATAAGCTCCACCAGCGTCGGCAATGGCAATCTTTTGGCGAGAAGCTCCCAGTATGGTTTTAAGGAGTCTTCATGCTCTTTTTTCGTTTCGTTCCACGCCTGCAGGTCCACTATCCTGTTGCCGATAAGGGTGCCTTTAATGCGGGCCTCCTCCCGGCCTGGGGCGCATTCGGCGAATATTATGGCCCCGTTGTCGAAGGTGATTTTCACCAGGTCTTCACCCTCGGTAATGGTAAGCCTTCCCGTCTTGCCCTCCAGCTTTATCATCTGGAGAATGTTGAGGATGTTAAAATCGTCCAGGCTTCCCTGTAAGGCCATGACCTAGTAGAACTCCCTTTTCAGGGCCGTGTTCATCAGGGCCCAGTAAACCGCCGCCACCGCGATGAACGGGATGTAAAGTTTCAGCGCGTCCGTCATGGCGCCTTCCCGCTCCATAAGGTCCGGCATGATAAAACCCGCGCCGTAGACCAGTATCATGCTGGTGAGCACGCTGAACAACAGGCCCGAAATGTACTCGTGGGCGTATATCCGTCCCGCGCCGGGGATTATCCTGTCCATCACCACAGCCGCCATCCTGCGGCGCTCCTTGCTTTCCCTTATCTCCTTGCGCTTCTTGTCTTTCTTGGCCGAGGATACGCCGGCCTTGGTTATCTGCGCCGCCACGCACTGGTTGCACTGCGGAAGCTCCGGCCCCAGCTTGATGGGGGGCAGGAACGGAGACGCGCAAGAAGAGCACACCTCGTGGGAGACCCTGCGCATCCAGTAAACGTGGGAAAGGGCCAGTAGCGCGATGAAACCGGCGGTGATGCCCAGGTACGTCTTCATGGTGATGGCGCCGAAATAGACGCTCCACATGGACGCGCCCACGCTCATCGTCCGCTCCTCGGCCGCCTGCTCGTATGATTTCAAGTCCGCGTCGGTGATGGGGAAATCCACCACCTTGCGGTCATGCTCCTGGTCCTTTGTAAGTTCCACCAACTCCTGCGTCCTCTTGGGGTCTATGACGTTGGCCTTGTTGTATTCCCCCTCCGAGTCTTTCGTGCGCAACATTTCGTTGAAGGTGACCGAGAGGTTGAAATGCGCCTCAACCGATTGGGGGTCGGCCTCCATGGCTTCCCGGTACATGGCCACCGCGTCTTCATATTCCCGGGCCACATAATATGCGTTGCCCTTGTTTATCAGCGTCCGGATGTCCCGCGGGTCCTGCGCCAGGGCCGCGTCGAATGCCTCCACGGCGGCGGGCCTGTCTTTCCTGCTTTTGTTTAGAAGCCCCAGGGCGAAAGCCACCAGCGTGTCTTCCGGATTGCGCGCCCGCTCCCGCTCCAGGGCAAGCTTTGTGTCGTGGTCCCATGTGCTTTGGGAGAGCAGGTAAAGCGACCTGTATGTGTCCGCGGATGCCATGGCGGCGCCTCTTGCCATGTTCATGAAAAGATACGGGGCCGACAGCACGAACGCCGCGAAAATCACCATCAACACCCTTGCCCCGCGCCGTGAGCAGGGCCACAGGAACAGCGGCAACGATATGATAAATATCTGCCAGCCGCCCACCGCCAGCGGCGCCAGTATGACCATGGCGCCAACCAGTGGCCGCCAGAAACCGTGCTGGGCCGCAGGGAAGAACGAGGTTATGTTGGAAAGCACCGCCTGATGGCTTTGGGCGAAAAGCGCTATGAATGTGATTACAAAAGCCGTGCCCACCGCCAGCAACATGTAAAGGGCCGCCTGGGATATGAACAGGTCCCGCTGGATCCTGTCGGTCAGCAGTTTCTTAAACCCCGTGAACGCGCTCATGCCCGCCGCCGAAACGTCGGCCTTGTTCTTGGCGAATATGGCCCGCGCCAGGAAGAAATGGGCCTGGGCGGAGTCTGGAGCGAAAAACGTCGCGTACCTCGCCGCCGTGACCGCCTTGGCCGCGTCACCGCCGGTAAGGGCCGACCGGGCCAGGGCTATGCACGCGTCCGACAAAGGATAAAGGTTGCGGGTGCCAAGCCGGTTCATCCCCTCCAGCATCCTGTTGGTCTCGGCGAAGGAAGAAGCCTCGTCCCCTTTATGGAGCGCCTCAAGCCATATGGAGAAAGATTTTTTCATCTCCGGGTCATGCTCTATGTCCCCCACGGAAAGCTCCGAGACTGGCGCGAACCGGGCCTCGTCCACCTTGCCCTCTCCGAAAGAAGGGGGGGCGGCCGCCAAAGCGGCGACCGCGGCCAGGGCCATGATGAAGCGGGCGAATTTAATCATGAGGCCATATGCGTGAATAAGGCCGCGTCCTTCAGGCGAAGGCCGGCCAAGGGTCATTCCTTGAACATGTCGTCGAGGCGGTTCTGCACCGAATCGGAATAGTCCGCCTCCATCGGCTGTTCCTGGGGCTGGCGTTTCAACGCTATTTCGAATATCCTCACCAGTTTTCCCGTAAGCTCCTTGGAGTAGAGGTTCACCATTCCCACAGTGGTCTTCTCGTCGAAAACCGTGGCCACGATGGACCTGTCCCCAACCAGCGAAAGGTGTATGTTGTCTTTCTTGCCCTGGTGGAACATCACGGTGAATTCCGTTTCGCCAAGCAGGCGCGCCATCTCCTTGGTGGCCGCGAAAGCGCCCGCCACCAGCGCCGAGAGGGTCTCGGCGTTGAACGTTTGGGTCATCCCACGCTGGGTCACAAGATGGCCTTCCTTGTCTATGAGGAACACGCACCGGGAATTGGACAGCTTAAGGTATTCCTCCATAAGCTTCTCAATCTGGTCGAAATCCTCCTTGTAATACACCATCCGCTTTTCGCGGAGCTTTTCGTCCTTCATGTTTCGCCGACCTTCCAGCCTGTCTTACAGATTTTCCTTGAACACGGTTATATTCGCCTCCTGCCTGAGCCTCATGAAAAGCTCATCGAGCAGGGATTTCTTCCTTTGCCCCTTTATGGCGGCTATCACCTCGGCCTTCGCCGCGTCCAGCGGCCTGCCACCGAACCGCGCGGCGTTGGCGGAATGAAAATCCCGCACCTCGCTTTCGGTAATCTTCAGCCTCTCGTTAAGGTTTGGGATTACCTTCTGTATGATTTTGCTTATTATCACATTTTTCGTGGCTTCGTTGCGCAAATTGTCCAGCGTGAGCTTTCTGCGGGAAAGATACCCGTCCACATCCTCGCGGCTCTTGAACCTCTTCAGATACTCGGCCACCTGGGCGTCCACATCCTCCTTGGGGGCGGCGATGCCTCTTTTCTTGGCGTCCTGGAGCAGAAGCACGAAATTCATGAGCGAGTCCAGGAGCTTCTGCTTGTCCTCCGGGGAGAATTTCTTGAAATCATCAACTTCGTCGGTCCTGGAGGCCAGGCGGTACTGCACCTGGCAGTACTGGGTGAAATAGCTCTTGGATATCTGGTCCGCGTTGACCTTGGCTACGAATATCTCTTTCTTCTCAGGAGGAGCCTCGGGGGCTGGGGCCTGGGCCGCTTCCGCCTTCTGGGGTTTGGCCGCGGAGCCGGGCTCCTTGGCGTTAAGCCGGTCCAGGATCAGCGACGCGCAAAGTTTCAGCGTGTTCAAGACCCCTTCGCCGGTGGCCGCCACGGCGGTGGTGGTGGCGGCGCGCATCCAGTTTATCTTCTCGTTGAGCTCTTCGACGGGCATGGCGTTGGGCAGGTCCCGCTTGTTCCACTGGATAACCATGGGCAACTCTTCTATTTTCAGCCCGTAGTCTTCCAGGTTTTGTTGCAGGTCTTTGAGCGACTCGATGTTCTCGTCCAGTTTCTCCCGCTGGGAGTCCGCGACGAATATGACCCCGTCCGCCCCCTGAAGCACAAGCTTGCGGGTGGAGGCGTAATACACCTGGCCCGGAACCGTGTAAAGCTGGAACTTGGTGTTCATCCCCCGCACCTGGCCCAGGTCCAGCGGCAGGAAATCGAAGAACAGCGTCCTGTCCCCCTCGGTGGCGATGGATGTCATCTCCCCCTTATTCTGGTCGGGCACCCGCTGGTGTATTATTTCCAGGTTGGTGGTTTTACCGCTCATGCCCGGCCCGTAGTACACAAGCTTGCACGAGACTTCGCGTTTCGCGTAATTAAGTTGCACTTCCCTCAGGTCTCCAAAAAACCGTGGGCCATCAAACGTCTATACGACCGGATTTCTTGATCTCGTTGGCGGCCTGGAACAGGGCAACGTTCATCCTGCCCTGATCCGCGTTTCCCTCGGTAAGGGCTAACAATGCCGACTTGCCCAGGTCCATCATGTATATCCTGCCGCTGTTGGACTGCATGACGTACCGCGTGAATTCTTTCACGCCCATGCTGGCCAGCGAATTGGTGATCGTCACCGCGATCTGCGACATGAATGCCGCCATCGTTTCCGCGTCGAACGGCGGTTCCAGCATGGAGTCTATCACCATGCCGTCCTTGGTTATGATCACCGCGCCGCGCACCCCGGACACGCCGCAAAGTACCTTGAGTATCGGCTTTAGCTGGCTCACCCCGTCACCTCGCTCAAGTAGCGTTGCAACCTGGTTTCCACCACCTGCATGTTGGAGTCGTTATCCACCATAAGGGCGATGGTGGCGTAAAAGGCGTTGGCCACCAGAAGGGTGCCGATGGGCGTGACCAGCGTTCCCCGCTGGAAACTGCCCAGGCCGCTTCGGCGGACGCCGTTGACCGATGTCTTGAACAGGTTGAATATAAGCGACGGCAGGACGTTCTCGTCCAGCTTGGCCTTGTTTATTATCTTGAAAGGCTGGCCGTTGGCGTCCAGCAGGAAAATGCCCATCATCCCTTCGAGCCTTGAGAAGATGGGGAGCTTGGCCACCAGGTTCTCCTGGGCCATCTCTTCTTCGGTTTCATCCTCATGGGCGCCTATCACCACTTTTTCGTCGAGGCCCCACTGGCCTTTGCCGCCGGTATCGGCGGCGCCCCCGCCGGATATGATGATATCGCCCGGCTCGTTTTCATCTTCTTCTCCCTCGCCCAATGTCTCGGTGGCGGGCGGTTCGGCGGGAGCGGGGGGGGGCACTTCGGCTATGGCCTCAGGCGCCGCAGGCGCTGGCTCCAGAACGGGCGCGGCGGCCTTGGCCTGCTCTTCGGCCGCCCGTCTGGCCGCTTCTTCCTTCCTGGCCTGGGCCGCCTTTTGGGCTTCCACGATCATGTTGAGAAGCGCAGTGGCCCTGTCGTCGCCGGGAGTTGTCTTAAGAATATCCTCAAGGAGCGCCTTGGCGCGGGATGCCTTTTTCGCTCGAACATAAATCTGGCTGGCCAACAGCCTTGCCAGGTAATTTTGGGGATCCAGATGGATGGCCGTCTCCAGGCTCTCCAGCGCGGCTTTCAGATAGTCGGCCCGGTTTTCGGCGTTGTAGCTGGATATGAATATCTCGCCCCGGGCGATGTGGATTCCGGCGGCTTCGGGAAGTTTTTTGGCTCCGCTGTCCAAAACCTCTAGCGCCAGCGCCTTCTCGCCCATGCCATGCAGGCTTTTGGCGATCTTGCCGTATGCCAGCGCCAAGGCCGCCGGTGATTCCTTCGGTTCGATAAGGCCTGCCATTGTCCGTAAAAAATGTTTAGGCCCGTAATGGCCTTATTTTTATCACCCGCCAGGCCAAGGCGGGATTACCGCGCCAGCCCCCAGCCGGCAAACACCATTCTATTTGTGATTCAAGGCGTTGTCAAAGATGAAAACAAGATGAAAACGGGGGTGTCCAAAGGGCGGGCGCCTCCGTTTGGCTAAAAATCCGCCGGAGCGCCGATTCCAAAAACGGCCTCATCCCGGTTCATGGGCCGCCCAAGGTTGGTAAGATAATGTCCGTCAGCGGCAAGGCCGAGGTTCTCGCCCATCTGCCAGCGGTAATAAACTTCCGCGGCTGGCTCATCGCCGTCCTGCCCGGTTAGAACGTTATTGCTGACCGTAATCGCGCCATTGGCCAAACCCAAGGCGTTGTTGGCCCGGCCCCAGGGGCCGCCGGTAAGTTTAAGGCCGTAACTTCCGGTGGCGGAATCCGTGTATCCGGCGTCATGCCGCGTATAAACCACGGGCATTTTGGCGCCGCATATATAGTGAAGTGGATGATGATTGCAGGGGGAAGCAAAAATTGCCGGGGCCCCCGAAGACCCCGGCGGCAACTAAAAAAAAGCTGGTAATAATTTAGCTCATAACCGGTAGCAATGGCAAGCATAATATGGTTTTGCCATATCTTTTTCAGATGCGCCCCGGTGGAGGGTATGATAGGTTGTTTTTTACAACTGGACCCTTTTCTTTACGAACCTGTTTTTGTTGGGGGTGAAGATGGCCGGAGAGCCTGTGGTGGTCAAGAAAAATCCTCTCGTATTACACATGGAGCCAGGTGTCTACTGGTGGTGCGCCTGCGGGCGTTCGGCCAACCAGCCGTTCTGCGATGGGGCGCACAAAGGCACGGGGATTGAGCCAAAAGAGGTGAAAATCACCGAGAGCGGCAAGGTTCCATGGTGCATGTGCAAGCATACCAAGATGAGCCCATGGTGCGACGGGGCGCACGTAAAGCTCCCTTAAACTAAATATTGCGGGAAGAGGCTGGCCAATATGTCTAAAGACACAGTCACCATTACCGACAACTCCACAGGCAAATCCGTGGAGCTTCCCATAAAGCGGGGCGTCCACGGCCAACCGGTCATAGACATTGGGGGGCTGTACCAGGGGCTTGGAATGTTCACTTACGACCCCGGGTTCACCGCCACCGCCGCCTGCGAAAGCGCCATAACTTTCATAGATGGCGACGAGGGGGTCCTCCTGTACAGGGGTTACCCCATTGAACAGTTGGCGGAGAAGAGCGACTTCATGGAAGTTTGCTACCTTCTCTGGTACGGCCATCTGCCCACGCAACATGAGCTTGCCGGGTTCAGGGGTATCATCTCCCACCACACCATGGTGCACGAGGGGCTCCACAACTTCTATAACGGCTTCAGGCGGGACGCGCACCCCATGGCCATCACGGTGGGCGTGGTGGGGGCTTTGTCCTCTTTCTATCACGACTCGCTGGACATCTGGAACCCGCGCCACCGGGAGATTTCCGCCCACAGGCTGATAGCCAAGATGCCCACAATAGCCGCTGGCGCTTACCGGTTCTCCCGGGGGGAGCCATTCGCGTACCCGAGGAACAAGCTTAAATACTCGGAAAATTTCCTTCACATGATGTTCTCGTTCCCAACCGAGGATTACCACGTAAACCCGGTTGCGGCCAAGGCGCTGGACCTTTTGTTCCTCCTGCACGCCGACCATGAGCAGAACGCCTCCACCTCCACGGTGAGGCTGGCCGGGTCGTCCCAGGCAAATCCCTTCGCTTGCATATCCGCCGGGGTGGGCGCGCTATGGGGGCCTGCCCACGGCGGGGCCAACGAGGCGGTGATAAAAATGCTGGAGCATATTGGCGACCCCAAACACGTGGAAAAGGCCGTGGAACGGGCCAAGGACAAGAACGACCCCTTCAGGCTGATGGGCTTCGGCCACCGCGTTTACAAAAATTACGACCCCAGGGCGAAGATAATCCGTAAAGCCTGCATGGAAGTGCTCAAGGAAATGAAGGTGGACGAGCCTCTTTTCGAGATAGCCATGCGGCTGGAGGAAATAGCGTTAAAAGACGAGTATTTTATCGAGAAGAAGCTTTATCCGAATGTGGATTTTTATTCGGGAATCATCCTGAGGGCCATTCGCATACCCACCAGCATGTTCACTGTGATGTTCGTCATCGGCAGGACGATAGGCTGGATAAGCCAGTGGAACGAGATGATGAACGAGAAAACCATGAAGATAGGCAGGCCGCGCCAGCTGTATGTGGGCCCGGCCCGGCGGGACTACACGCCTGTGGAGAAACGATAGGTTTTCATTTTGCGGCGGACGGGCCCCCCGTGGGTATGTGCACTCCCTCAGGCATGGCCACGGCCCCGTCCCCGCTTGTTATTCACGGCCATAAGCGCCGCGCCCGCCGACAATATCGTAAGCGCGCACGATAGCCCGAACGCCTCTTTCGGGCCGGATACCTGCCAAACAGCCCCAAACAACAAAGCGCCAGGCAAAGCCATAATCCCCACCGTCATGTGATACATTCCGAAGGCCGCTCCGGAAACGCCGGGCCTTGCGCTGTCGCCTATCAACGCCCGCTCGGCCCCCTCGGAGCCCGCCGCCGCCGCGCAGTAGAGCATAAAAAGCCCGGCGGCCGGGCCAACACCTTCGAACCACGGAATCACCGCTACCACAGCGCCCCGGAGGATCCAGGCGGAAATCGCCACCCGGAACCGCCCGTGGTTGTCCGAAAGCCTGCCTGCGGGCATGGCCACCACGGCCTTCACCAGATGGCCCGCCGCCCATAACGCCGGGATAAGCTCCAGCTGGACACCCGCCTGCGACAACCATAACGCGAAAAAAGCGTCGGGCGCGGTGGCCAGCGCCAACCCGCCTCCAGCGATAATCATGGCCCGGGCTTTCCTGTCCAGTTCCCTCCATGGAATTATAGGCTCGGACACGGGCTCCACGGGCCGGGCGGCGGGTTCTGGCTCCCTGGCGCCCAAGGCCAACAACAACACAGCCGCCACCCCGGGAATCACCGACAGAAGAAACACATCCCGCATGCCCAGCCCAAATGCCAGAAGACCTGCCGCAACCAAAGGGCCCACCATGGCTCCGGCGTGATCCATGGAACGGTGGAACCCGAAAGCCCTGCCGCGGTTATTTTTGTCCACCGACCGGGATAGCAACGAATCCCTTGGGGTGGTCCTTAACCCTTTGCCCACCCTGTCGGCGAACCGCAAGGTCAACGCCATCGGCCAGCTTCCCGCCATGGCTAGAAAAGGCCTGGCCGCGTTGGACACAATGTAGCCCGCTAGCGCCAACCGTTTTTGGCTGGCGCCCTTGTCCACCAGTTTTCCAGACCAGAGTTTTAAAAGGCTAGAGGCGGATTCGGCCAAACCCTCCATCAGCCCAAGCGCCGCTGGGCCTGCCCCCAGAACCGTGGTGAGAAACACCGGCAACAGGGGGATTATCATGTCGCTGGCGATGTCGTTGAAGAAACTTACAAGGCCCAAAACTACCACGGTTCCCGGTAAGCGGCGGTCAGGGGAGCCGGATTTTGGCGAGTTCATGGTTTAAGCGTTAAAAAACTAACAAATTGTGGCTTTTATTTCTTGCGTCTTCTTGCGTCGCAGGGATAAATGGGCGCTGATAACCAATAGCCACATCATATCCCCCAACAAGGAACCATGCTATCTGACTCTGCAAAATTAACGGTTTTAAAAACACATTTTTTATCGTTGAAAACAGGGAAAATCTTGCAATAGAAGCAGGATGGGCCACTTTATGGCAAACGGTTTTTTCCAATTTCGCCCTTGCTAATGTGGAAAAAATTTGTATTAGGATGGACACAGTTGGAAAATACTTGGTGTTTTCAACTGTGGCTCGCGTATCATATTGATAGATAAAGGGGTAAACCCATTGTGGGGGGTGTGGCGCTGATATGTAAATTATTAAAAAAGAGAGAGTTGGCAATTATAGGAAGAAGTTTTCCATAAGTTATCCACAGGCTGGCCTGGCTTTGGAAGCTACGGTTCTTGGAAGGTTGAAGGCCGTTTTGGAGGTAACGCTACATCACCTGCGCAAGGGCCGGTCTTTGAGCCTGTTTACGACTCGTTTTTCGTTTCGCTGGCGACAAATGGGAGGTGGACAATGAAGGTTGAGCCTTTCCCCACTTCGCTTTCCACTTTTACCGATCCGCCATGCAATTCCGCCAGTTCTTTAACCAGGTTCAGACCCAGTCCGGTACCCGCGTGTTTCCTGGAATCGCCCCCATCAACCTGCCGGAACCGGTCAAAGATCACCGATAAATAACTTTCCGGGATACCTACCCCCGTATCCACCACTTTTATCAACGCTCCTTCAGGATAATCCTGGGGGGTTTCGATTTTTACTGTCACGGAGCCTGTTTCGGTGAACTTTATGGCGTTGGAAAGCAGGTTGATGAGTATCTGAAGCACACGGCGCTCATCCAGGGTGAATTGCGCCAGCTGGGCAGGGGCTGTGGACTTCAACTCCAGACCTTTTGCCTTCGCCAGCGACGACACGGAAGCTATGCTTTCGGCCACGATTTCCCTCAGGTCTGTCTGCGCCAGGTCCAACCCCATGTGGCCGGACTCTATCTTGGCCAGATCCAGAAGGTCGTTTATCAGCGAGAGCAGGTGTCTGGAGCTTTTATAAACCCTGGTGAGCATTTCTTTGGCTTCGCCAGCCCATTTTTTATCTTTCTCCAGATAGTCCCAGTCCTCTATTATCTGGTCGGTAAAGTTGATGATGGCGTTGAGCGGCGTGCGCAACTCATGGGACATGGAGGCCAGGAAGTCGGACTTTAGCCTGTCGGCCTCCATTAGCCGGGCGTTGGCGGCGGTAAGGTCCCGGTTGGCCTCCACTATCCTTTTTTGCATTTCCTTGCGGATTTCCAGGGATGTCTTAAGCTCGCTGGTGGTTTTTTCCAGCGCGGCGTTCTTGTCTTTCAACGCCCTGGCCATCCGGTTGAACGACACCGCCAGCACCCCGATCTCGTCCATCCTGCTCACCTCAGCCTGGGTTTCCAGGTTACCCTGGGCCAGCTCGTTGGTGGCGTACACCAGCTTTTCGATGGGCAAAATAATTGAGCGGATTATCATGGGGAAGATTATGGCCCAAAGCATCACCACCGAAATGAGTACCACGAAATTCTGGGTGACCAGCAGAGAGGCGCTCCGCACTGATTTGTCTAACAGCGCGGAAAATGTGTTGTAGCTCCGGTCGGTGATCTTGTCCACATCCCGCCGCAATGGAGGCAGGCTTTCGTTCATCTCCCTGGCCAGGGCCAGCACCTCGCCGGTAAGCTCCCCCTCCCGGATGATGGCGATGGAAGCCTCTCTGGCGCTGATGAAATAGCGGTCGAACTCTTTTTCCACCAGGTCATAGTCCGCCCGGTTGGTTTCGTCCACGGCGCGGAGTTTCGCCACGGCTTTTTTGAAATCCTCAGCGCGCCTGGACGCGTCTGCCACCAGGTCCGGTTCCTTGCTCTGGGCGGCTTCGTTAAGCTTCTGTTCCACGTCGGTCAGGGAGTGGTGCAGTTGGTCGGCCTGCCGCATCACGTCCACCTTGGATGGATCCAGGTTGGAGCTGATATTAAGCGATGTGTAATATGACAGGATCCACATCAATATGTAAAAAGCCAGGAACATGGCCGCCCCCGTCCAAAGCCTGGCTTTTATGGTGGTGTTTTTCACAGATTGAGCGGCGCTCCTGACATCCTCGTATCGTTCAATCGCCCGCCGGGCGCCTTCCGGGCCTGTGGACACTTCACCGGAAAGCCCTTAATCGCTTACCGGCGCGACCTTCACGTCCGGGGTCACCTGGTCTTCGTAAACGTAGCCGATGGCCTCGGCGTTCCCTGAAACGTACCGGATGACGTCCTCGGCCCGTTTGAAGACTTGCGGAGGCTCCCCGGCGCCGGAGAATATCATCCTTATCCAGTAATGCTTGAGGGATGCGATGTCTTTCCCAAGGTATGTCTGGCTGAAGCTGGCCATGGCCGTGCGCTCCTCGTCCATCCCCGGCTCCTGCAGGTCGCAGGGTTTAATTGAATCACCGTTGGCCCACACCCTTCTTTTACCCAGAAAAATGCTGGACAGCTCCGACCGGGACATGGAACTTAAGCCGCTGGCCCGGTTGACTATAACCAGTATCTCCCGCTTGGATGCGGCCTGGGCGTTCTCCGCCACGCCCGCCCAAGGCAAGCCGGTGGCGAGTATGGCGCCGCAAAGCGCCGTCACCAAAGCCCAAGACCGAAAGTTGAATTTCATCCGTCTTAGAAAAATATGGTTATCGCCGAGCGGAACTCGCTGAAATCCTCGTTCCCCGGCGTCAGTATGTCGTTATTGTTCTCGCC
Organism: Nitrospinota bacterium; assembly: GCA_016208975.1. Classification (NCBI taxonomy): domain Bacteria; kingdom Pseudomonadati; phylum Nitrospinota; species Nitrospinota bacterium. The sequence goes on along the minus strand of JACQXA010000004.1, from coordinate 467,303 downwards.
GCGCCTGTTATCGTTCCATTCGAACTTGAAGAACAGGTTGTTGTTGGCCTTTATGTTCAGCCCCAAGGTCAGCGCGTTCCAGAAATCGTCCGCCTCGTTGTCGCTTGGGTCTATGGACTGATACCTGGCGTAAGGGGTGAACCTCCCCAGCGCGTAACTGGCCTGTCCGTACCATGCGTATAACGTTCTGGAGCCAAGCTTGGACTGGCCATACTCGCCCATCAGGTTCAACGGATACGCGTTGTAATTTAGGGAGACAATGTAGCCCCAGTGGTTTTGCGAAAGGTTGTCTTCGGAAACGGCCTTGTCTCCGTAATAGTATGAAACCCCGCCCATGAACTTGTCGTCGTCCATGGAGTATTGAAGTCTTCCGCCCACGGCTTTGTTGGGGTTGGCGTCGTGTTGGGCTTCATTCACCCCGACAGACTCGCCGTTGCCCACATAGAACACATAGTCGAAATTGTTTTGCCTTTTCCCAACGGGAGTCTCGCCCAGCGCGTACAAGCCCGTAATCCATTTGGGCATCATGGCGAATCCGCCACGCCTTTCAGATTTGTAGATCATTTCGGGCACGGAAACGCTTATGAAGGCTGGGGTGGCGTCGTGGATCTCGTTATATATGCCGTAAGGGGTAAGCGCCTTGCCGCCGCGGAATTTGAGCCATTCGCGCATGACATATTCGCCAAAGCCGTACTCCAGGATTATTCCTCCTTGCCCCAGCTCACTGTCCGCCCCATGATCAAACTCCACATGGGCTTTCACCCAAAGGTCTGGAGCCACATGGATGTCCGTCAGCAGGTTGAAATGATGCTGGTCGAACGAGCCGTTGTCGGCGCCGGGGGATGAAGGGTCGTCCTCCCCCTCGGGTTTGGTGGCCTGGGTGTATTCAAGGTCGAGGTAACCGTGGAGGGTCACCCTGTCCCATGTAACGGCGGAGGCTGGCGTGACGCTGAAAATCGAGAAGAACGCGCCTGTCAGCGCCACCTTTAAACCCGTAGTAATCCAGCCAACGGGGAAGCAAAAGCCCCTGTTGCGGATCTTTACAGCCGGTTTTTCTGTGATCATTGGAACTTTCCAGAAAACGGGTAATAAGCCCATTACGGCAATTTACAACGCCAAACCATAATATTCCAGCTTTTTATAAAGCCTGGAACGGTGTATGCCCAGCAATTTGGCGGCCTTGGCCTTGTTGCTGTCGGCCACCTGGAGAGCCCGCTCGATCAAAGCCTTTTCAGCCTCCTCCAGGGTGGGCATTTTATCGCCAGTTTCATCTGGCTTGGCTGGCGTTTCCGCGGCGGCGGGCTCCTTCTTTCGCAACCCTCCGCGCAGGCTAAGGTGCTTGGCCTCTATCCATTCCACGTCGGGATATATGTAACAGCGTTCTATGACGTTCTGAAACTCCCGGACGTTGCCTGGCCAGTCGTAATTTATCAGAGCTTCCATTCCCGAATCGCTCAGCCCCTTTATGTTCCTGTTGAACTTCTCGTTGAACTTCTTTATGAAATGGGAGGCCAGTATGGGCAGGTCCGCCCGCCGGTTTTTCAACGGGGGAAGCTCTATTGGCAAAACGGTGATACGGTAATAAAGGTCTTCCCGGAACCTTCCTTCCTCCACCGCCTCTTCCAGGTCCACGTTGGTGGCGGCGATGACGCGGACGTTTATTTTCACCTCTTCTGTCCCGCCAACCGGCCGCACGGCCCCTTCCTGCAGGACGCGTAACAGCTTGGCCTGGGCCTCTTTGGGAAGCTCGCCTATCTCGTCCAGGAAAATGGTGCCACCATCGGCGCTCTTGAAAAGGCCGATGGAGGACGACACCGCCCCGGTGAACGACCCCTTCTTATGCCCGAACAGCTCCGACTCTATAAGATCCGACGGCAAAGAGGCGCAGTTTACCGGCACGAACGGCCTCGCCGCCAGCGGGCTGGCGTAATGGATACCCCTGGCCACCAGCTCCTTGCCGGTGCCCGACTCCCCCGTGATTATGACGGGGCTTGTGATGGCGGCGGCGCCGCGCATCTTCTCGAACACCTCCCGCATGGCCTCGGACACGCCTATAATGTTGTCGAAAGCGTAACGGCCCTTAAGCTCGCCCTCCAGCCTTCGCACCTCTTTTTTGGTGTCGGCAAGGGCTTGCTGGAGGGCGCGGATGCGGAGCATGGCCCGGATGCGGGCTACAAGCTCGTCCATGTCAAAAGGTTTGGTTACATAATCGTCGGCCCCGATCTCCAGCCCCTTTATCTTGGATTCCTTGTCATCCTTGGCTGTGAGCAGGATTATGGGCAGAAATTCGCTGGTGGAGCGGCTTTTTATCTGTTTGCAAGTCTCATAACCGTCCATGCCGGGCATCATCACGTCCAGCAATATCAGGTCCGGCGAGATGTCTTCAAGCGTTTTTAAAGCCAGATCCCCGGACGATACGCAATGCACCTCGTATCCCCTGCGGGTGAGCCTGCCCTTTAAAAGGGCAAGGTTGTCCTCCTCGTCATCCACCGCGAGGATTAGTGGCTTAATTTCCTCTTCCATGAGCCTAACCGCGCCTTTGGTAAATTCAATGAATACAGGATGCCGTAATTTAACACAACATCCTTGTGAATGGAACGGGGATGAAAAATGTCACGCCCCGTTGTTTTCGCCATTCTCCCCGGCTTTGGGCGCGGGTTTGCCGATAAGCTCCCGGTATCCTTCCGCGTCGCCGTACCGGGCGAACTTGTGGTATTGCGAATGGGGGGATTTTATCCGCGTGGCGTGTTTGATGGGGCACCAGTAATTTTCCGTCCTGGCGGCCACTTCCCTGGCGTATGACAAAAGGCCGTTGCCATAACCGCAATATACGCAGTTCACCTTTTCGAGGATGTTCAGATACGCCAGGTGATGGCGGTCTACGGCGATAAAATCGCTCCGGGGCACTTTCTTGATACCGTACACCGGGAAGCATATCCATTGATAAACGGTCACGAAGATGTCCAGCAGTACCATCGGGAAAATGAGCGAATAAACCACCGGAGCTGTGAGCGCATGGGATACGCTGGCCTCGCCAATGAATTTTAATAGCGGTTTTTTAAGCCTGCGGTGAAGCTCCAGCGCGCTCCTTTCGAAGCGTATCCGCCGCTCCTCCAGGTGGTAGCTAAGCTCTTCCCCGGCGCGGGTTATGGCCTCTTCCAGTTCCTTCTCCAGCTCCCGGATCTTTTTGTATAGGGCGTCTATCCTGTCGTTCATGAGCTGGTTCCTTTTAAGCCAGATGGTTTAAAACGTTTTCGCCTATCCATTGGATGACGGGAACGCATACGGCGTCGCCAAATGCGAAAAGCCCGGCGTTCTGCCTGGGCGGAATAACAAAATCGTCCGGAGCGCCCTGAAGCCTGCCATATTCCCGGGCTGTCAGGTAACGGGCTTCCACCCGCCCGTACCCCAGCCGTAAAAGGATCTGCCTGCTACTGCCGCCCCGGGGTGTGCGTAAACACCCCGCCACGCCGTCGAACCGGGGTTCCGCCGCCACCTGGTTTTTCCGCACCCGGCGGAATACCGTGGCGTGTACCCACGACTTGCTATTGAGCGACTGCTTTACGGTTGAAATGTTTTTCTCGCTCATCTGCCTTAACAGGTTTTCCACCTCTTCGCCGGGCCAAAAGTTTTCATCGGGAACATCTTCGATAATGTCCCGCAGTTTAATGGACACATTCCGGGGCGGCGCGGGGATGGGATTTAACGCCCATTTGATGTCCTCTAGCGAGGAGGCCACCCGTACAAGCGTTTTGGGGCGTAGTTTTTCATCACGCCCCGTCAACCCCGCCACGTCCCCTTTTCTCCCGGCTCCATGAACCCCCACCACAAATAACCGGGGCCTGCTTTGCGGCGTGAACCACCGGGCGTCCATCACGAACATGTCAACCCCATAGCCGAGTTCGTTCAGGGTCTTGAGAGTTTCGTGGATGTCTTTGCCGCCGTTGACGGTGAGCAGGCCCGGGACGTTCTCTAAAAGCAGGAGTTTCGGTTTTGCGCTTCTCATGCCTGCAAGCCTGGAGGCGAACCCGAAAAAAGCGCCAGACTGTTTTCCGCGAATGCCGCGCCGGGCTCCGGCCAGGGATATGTCGGTGCAGGGGAAAGATGCCGTGGCCAAGGCGCATGGGGGTATTTGGGAAGGTTTTAAATGGCGCACATCGCCCAGGACGAAATGGTTGCCCTCGAAATTGTTTTTATAGATGGCCGCCTTGGTTTTGTCTATGTCGTTGGCGAAAACGCATTCCCAGCCCGCCCGCGAAAGGCCCAGCCGCACGAGCCCCACCCCGGCGAAAAATTCGGCGAAAGTCTTATGGGCGCCCCGGGTCATTTAGGCTGAACGATGAGTTGCGGCTTCCAACGGGAAACAGCGTTAAATATCCGGTTAATGGCCCTGTCCGGCTGTTTTGTTATCTGGCTTTCCCATATCCGCACCACGCGCCAGCCCCCCCGGCGGAGGGCATGGTTTACCTGGCGGTCCCGCTCCATGTTTCTTTTAATCTTGCGCTCCCAGTACGGTTTGTTGCGAAGGCCTTTCAACTGCTCCTCCAGGCTATTAAAGCCTCTCAGCCTCCACTGGTTGCCATGCCAGAAATCCCCATCCACGAAAACGGCCAGCCTGGCCGAGGTGAAAACCATGTCCGGCTTGCCGGGCAGGCGCGAATCGTGAAGCCTGTATCTCAAACCTTTTGCCCAAACACCTTTTCTTAGGATTATTTCGGGCCTGGTTCCGGCGCTTTTCACCGAGGCCATTATGCGGCTAACCAGTTTTGCGTTTCTCCGCTTTTTCATGGAGCCCCGCCCGGGGGACAATCATCCGGCTTTCAGGCGACCATTTCCGGGGCCACCGGGCGCACACCCTTTGCCGCCCCCACCAATATGGCCGCCGAGGCCGCCGCCCCGGCCATTATCAGGAACAGCGCCCCGCTATGGGCCGAGCTTAACAATCCCGCCAGGGCTCCGCCTATGAACACGCCAAAGAACTGGCTCAGGTTATATACGCCAATGATGGACCCGCGATGGGCCGGGTTGGCAAGCTTGGACACCGCCGCCGGAAGCGTGGCCTCCAGCACCGAGAAGCCTGCGAAAAACAGGGCGAACCCCGCCACCACCACCCAGAACCCTTGCGATGAAGACATCACAAGAAAACCGGCCGTTAGGGTTATGAGTGCGGTGATTATGATCTTTTTGGGGTCGCCCTTGTCCGCCCGCATGGAGGAGAACATCATGGTGAGCCCGCCCAGCACTGTCAGGGGCAGGTAAACTTTCCACAACTGGCCCATGGAAAGGGTCTCCTTGAGTTTCAGCGGCACATAAAAGTTGGTGGCGATCATGGTGGAGTTAACCAGAAACCCCACCAGGTCCAGCTTGATAAGGTCTGGCGTAAGGGCGTGGGACAGGGTGGATTTGGCGTTAAGCTCGAAATCGGCGCTCACATGGGGCTGGTTCACCGGAGGCTCTTTTAAAAAGCCCAGCGTTATGGTTATGGCCACCGCCGAGAGAATGGCCGAAAGCCAGAAAAGGAAAGGCACTCCCCACCAGGCGGCCAATATCGGCCCCAGCACCATGCCCCCAACCACGCCCATGCCCACAGACATGCCCATGAAACCCATGGCCGTGTTCCTGCGGGACTCCTCGGTAAGGTCGGCTATCCACGCGAAACATGCCGATGCCACAGCCCCGGCCCCTTGCAGGAACCTGGCGGCGATAAGTATGTAAATGTTGGTGGTTATCGCGGCTATAACGCTACCTACTCCGAACACGAAAAGGCCACCCGCCACTACTGGGCGTCTGCCGTATTTGTCGGACATGAAGCCGAACGGAATCTGCAAAAAGGCCTGGGTCAGCCCATATATGCCGAACGCCACGCCAGCCAAAAGCGTTGTGGCGCCCGGCAGGTTTGTGGCGTAAACCGAAAACACGGGTATCATGAAAGAAAGCCCCAGCATACGGAGGCTGATTACAGACGATAGGCCAGCTATGGCCTTGCGCTCCCCGGGGGCGAAATTAAATTTGCTGTTCTTTTTCACGGCGCCAAAAAATGTTAAGAATGAATCCAGCTATATTAACGCGCCACGCTTCGCTTTTGGCGAAAAATTGAGCCTTCAAGTGGAAGCGGGCTTTGAAAAATCGTGGTATTTCAAGGTGATGATTCTGAAAAATGCCGGGATGTAGATTGAAATGGTGGGCGGTGCAGGGATTGAACCTGCGGCTTCCACCGTGTGAAGGTGGCACTCTCCCGCTGAGTTAACCGCCCAGCAAAAGAGAAATGATAGCGGCAATCCGGCAATTTGTCACCGGGAAATTTTGGGGCGTGACAGGGGCTTCCCGGAACGCGAATAATCCTGTCCGGCAATCAGGCGGCTATGCGCTTGATTTTGAACTTTGAGGCTGACTTCTTTACTTGGGCGAGGTCGTAGCCCATTTGCAACCTCAGCCAGAATTCCGGAGTGGAACCGAATGCCTTGGACAGCCGGTAGGCCATCTCGGGTGAAACGCCATTCTTGCCATTCAACAGCTCGGAAAGAGACACACGGCTTATACCAAGGGCCGCCGCCGCCGCTGTCACGGACAATTTGAGCGGCTTCAGGCATAGCTCCCTTATAGTTTCGCCTGGATGGGGCGGGTTTTTAATGGGCATAGCTTAATCTCCATCAATGATAGTCAACCAGGTCCAGGTCATATATGGCCTTGTTCCTGAACCTGAAAACAAAACGCCAATTACCCGATACGGACACGGCCCAATAGCCTCTCATTCCACCTTTCAACTGGTGAAGACCCAGACCTGGAATGTCCAAATCTCCATGGTCCTCCGCCACGTCCAAAACCGGCAATATGATAGCGATGCGTTTGACGAGCTTCTGGGGAAGCCCTTTCGTTATCCCCTTGTGGTAAAAGGCATCAAGCCCCTTATGACGTATCGTAATTATCACCTTTAATACTGTAAACCAGTAGTTAACATCCGTCAATAGGCGGCCGTCCCAAGCCGGAAAAAATTGTGGGCCCGATTGCCTTGTGTTAACCCGCTGGCGTACAATCCCCCTTTTCGCAAAGCAACTTCACCTGACCTTTTGGATTGATGATGGACAATAACGCGCCCCGCCAGCCACCGGAGAAGAAGAGCAAAACATGGTTGCTCAAGTTGATAGTTTCCGGCGGGATAATCACCCTCATCCTCACCCAGGTGGACATTCCAGCTTTCTTGAAAGCCATCGTTACGGCCAATCCATTGTGGCTGGCGGGGGTGCTGGCGTTGATATATATGGAGCAGATGGTGGTGGCGTTCTCATGGCGGGCGATGTTGTCCACAAAAGGGTTCAACCTGCCTTTCAAACCGGTGCTGGACATACTGCTGGTGTCCAACTTCATCGGGTTCGTGATGCCATCGTCAATGGGGTCGGATGTGGTGAAGGTGGTTAGCCTTTCCCGGTATATCTCGAACACTGCGGAGGCGCTTTCGTCGCTGGTGGTGTTTCGCGGGGTGGGGTACATCATGCTGTTCGGCATCGCGGCCACTGCGGCGGCCCTGTTCCCGGGCAGACTGCCCGACGCCCCGGTGATAGAGCTGACCACCATGGCCGTAACGGCGCTGGCGGCGCTTTTCGTGGCGGGGTTTTTCTTCTCCACCCCCATGACCCGCGCTGGCGCTGTTGTGTTGGACTGGTTCGGGCGCGACGGGCTGAAAGCGAAACTATTAAAACTGCACTCGGCGTTCATCTCTTATATGAAACCCGGCCCGGCTATGTATATGGCCCTGTCCGGCGCGGCGGCTTTGCAGATGAACCGTATCATCTGCGTTTACATGACCTCGCTGGCCCTGGGATTCAACGTGGATTTCGTGGCTTTCTGCGTGTTCGTGCCTGTAATAGCCGCGTTGATGATGATTCCCGTATCCATATCCGGCATCGGTGTGCGCGAGGGGGGGTATGTGTTTTTCTTCACCTATGCCGGGCTGGACGCGGGTCAGGCCTTAAGCCTTGGCGTTTTGAGCTTCGCCATGGACCTTACCTTTGTCATGCTCGGCGGGCTGGTGTACTGGAAGAAAGGGACCACCAAACCCGTTCCTGGCGAAACCGCGCCATGATTGAAAATCCCTAGCGCGCTTAACGCTTCCCCGGGGTCGCCCGACCCTGTATTCTTAACAACCTGTGCCGCAGTACATCGAAAATTTAGAAGATGCATATAAAATCTTGCTTTTTGGCTTTCCGGGAACAATATTAGGCACAGAAAAGAACCGGCCCCGATAGGGGCTAATAATCATCTTTCATCCTTGAAGGAGGTTGAAAATGAAAAGGTTAAGACTGGCGCTTATGGCGCTGGCCGGTTTCCTGGCGCTATCTGTCCTTGACCCTGCTTCCGCATTGGCAGGCGAAAGCATGCTGAAAGCCCCCGATGGGTTGAAAGCCGACACCGGGATGATATTCATAACCCTTTCATGGAAAGCCGTGGACGGGGCCAAGTCTTACAACATATATATGGCCTCCGCTCCCGGGGTGACAATGAAGGGTTACAAAAACCTTCCAGACGCCATGACCCATACAGCATCCGGCCCATCTTTTAACCATCCCAAGGCCGGAGGCGGCAAGAGCTACTATTTCGTGGTGACAGCCGTTGGTTCCGATGGGGAGAGCATGGAGTCCGCGGAGATCAAAGCGCCCTGATATTGCCGGTAACCGGTTACATTGCGCGATTTTATACGCCGGGGTTTTGGATAATCCCGGCGTACTGCGTGAAGGGGTGGGGGTGGATGCGCGCTTTATGCCACATCATTTACGTTTCCCGTGGTAGCCCCCCCATCTGCTTCCCCGTGGTCGCTGACCACGGTTCTTCTGCTTCCGGGAAAGGGGAGGGTGGCAGATGCGCGAGAGAATCAGAAGCGTGTATGCCCGGGGTCAGCGACCCCGGCGGAGCGGGAAATTGTCATGGCGAGTTTGCCGAGCCACAAACCATGATGGATGATTCCCGCGGCAGGGGCAGGGCTTGCCCTGCCCAAGGGCGCGGCAAGCGGAGCCACTACAAAACCACTAATTCCATCAATATGGACTCTTGGTGTTGCGGTATGCATATAATATACATATAATAATCGCATGAGAATCGTATGGGATCCGGTCAAGGCGGCCTTGAATGAGAAAAAGCATGGGGTGAAGTTTTCGATGGCCGCCACAGTTCTTGATGATCCCATGGCCCTTACCATTGAAGACCAAAGACATAGTGAACAGAGATTCGTTTCACTTGGTAGCGATATGACAGGCGGATTGATCGTAGTTGTTTTTTCGATAACTGGCGATGATGAAATACGGCTGATTTCGGCCCGCAAAGCGACCCATAAAGAAAGGCGTGATTATGAAAAAGGATTATGACTTCAGCAAAGGGAAACGCGGCCCGGTTGTTCCTAACGCCGGAAAAACCAGGATCACCATTTGGGTGGACAACTCTACCCTTGAATGGTTCAAGGAAAAAGCGGAAAGCGATGCGGTCGGCTATCAAACAGCCATTAATCAGGCTTTGCGGAATTACATCCAGCAAGACCAGCGGCCAATTCAGGAAATAGTGAAAGAGGCAGTGAAAGAGGGATGGGAAAGGGGAGGGTGGCAGATGCGCGAGAGAATCAGAAGCGTGTATGCCCGGGGTCAGCGACCCCGGCGGAGCGGGAAATTGTCATGGCGAGTTTGCCGAGCCACAAACCATGATGGATGATTCCCGCGGCAGGGGCAGGACTTGCCCTGCCCAAGGGCGCGGCAAGCGGCGCCACTACAAAACCACGGATTATTAGCGTAAGGGCAACCTCATGTAGTTGCCTTGATGTGTGGTGATAAACCGGGGTCGGCGACCCCGGCGAAGCTTAGCTAAGGGATAAACCGCGAAGAAAACCCCCTACCCCCGCCTAATCTCCGTCCCCACTCCAGTATCCGTGAAAATCTCCAGCAAAGATGAGTGTTTCACCCGGCCGTCTATGATGTGGGCTTTGTGAACGCCCGCGTCCAGGGCGGAAAAACAGGCGTCCACCTTAGGTAACATGCCGCCGGAGATTACGCCGGTTTCGATGAGCGTTTTCGCTTCGGATTCCGTTATGGCGGAAATAAGGTTCTTGTCGCCGTCCAGCACGCCGGAGGAGTCTGTAAGCAATACCACCTTGTCTGCCCGCAGGGCTCCGGCCACGGCCCCCGCCACATAATCGGCGTTGATATTGTAAGTTTCGCCGTTTTCACCGAAACCCACCGGGGCTATTACTGGGATGAACCCGGCGTTTTCCAGAGCGCGTAGAACGGTGGCGTCCACATCGGTCACTTTGCCCACCAGCCCCACGTCTATTATTTCCGGCCTGTCCACCTCGGGCCCGGCCTTCTCCACATATAGCTTTTCGGCGCGGATAAGGTTGCCGTCTTTTCCCGAAAGGCCCACGGCCCGGCCACCGGCGCCGTTGATGAGGGAGACTATCTCCTTGTTCACCTTGCCCACCAGTACCATCTCCACCACGTCCACCGTGGCCTCGTCGGTAACGCGCATGCCCTGGATAAACTGGGTGGGTATGTTCAGCCGTTTGAGGAAATCGCCAATCTGCGGGCCGCCCCCGTGGACAACCACGGGGTTTATGCCGATGTGTTTTAGCAGTATCACGTCCCTGGCGAAGACCTTTTTCAAGTCCTCCTGCACCATGGCGGCGCCACCGTACTTTATAACGATGGTCTTGCCCCGGAACTTCTGCATGTAAGGCAGGGCCTCGGCCAGCACCTCGGCCTTGCGGACTAAATCCCCTAATTCTTTAGCTCTCTCCATGGAGGGCTATTTTACGCCCGGACAGAGCTGGGAATGAAGTCCAAAACCTTCACTTTTTTCAAAAGGCCGGACACGGAAAGCCTGGAAAGCCTGGAGACCCACGCCGGGCGCTCCATGTCTTTTTTCAGGTAATCGTCCAGCCGCCACACGCCGCCAGTGTCCAGCTGTTCGGAAGTCACCTCGCTTAGATAGCCTATCTCCTGCGACACCGCCGCTTCCACCGCCTCGGCGGGTTCTTTGCGGAGGTTTGTTATGGCCACCATGGAGTTTTTTCTGCAGGGCATGATGCGGGCGATTGGCCCGGTGGAGTCGTACACCACAACTTCCAGCCCGCGCCGGTTGGCCAGGCTCACCACCTGGCTGGGATAGGACATGAACCTGTCCAGGGTGATCTTGCGTTTAAGGTTGTTCATGGGATTCTTCCTTCCTGACACGTCTGTCATCGCGAGGGTTTCGTTGGATAAGGGCCCTTGGATGGGCGCTGTCGTAAACTTTCATAAGCTGGGTCAGGCTTACGTGTGTGTACTTCTGGGTGGTGGAAAGGCTGGAATGGCCCAGCATTTCCTGGATAAGCCGCAGGTCCGCCCCGCCATCCAAAAGATGGGTTGCGAAACTGTGGCGGAGCCTGTGGGGCGCCACGGGCCGGTCCAGCCCGCTTTTCCTGCCCCATTTCTTAACGATCGCGTGGATGGAACGCACGGTCAGCCGCTCCCCGCGCTGGTTTAAGAACAGGGGAGTCCCCAAACCGTCGGGGCCTTTGGGCGTGGCTATCATCAGCCATTCGCGCAAGGCCTGGGCCGCCTTGCCGCCGAAGGGCGTGATGCGCTCTTTCATCCCCTTGCCCATCACGGTCACGAAACACCGCCCCATGTCCAGGGAGGATATGGACAAAGAGGCAAGCTCCGAGGCCCGCAGGCCGGTGGCGTAAAACATCTCAAGGATGGCCTTGTCGCGCACGGCGGCGAAATCGTCTCCTTCGGGCGCCTGTACTAGCAGGAAAGCTTCGTCTGGTGTCAATAAGCCCGGGGTGGTTTTGGGCTTGGATGGGAGGGGAACAGAACGCGCCGGGTTGGCCTGGATGAGGCCGATGAGCATAAGGTAATAAAAAAAGGAACGCAAAGTGGAAATCTTCCGCTCAATGGCGGAGGGCGCCAGGCCCCGCGCATGCAGGGCCCCAACGAAAGCCCGTATGCCGGGGCAGTCTATGGCAATAAACGTTTTAACATCCGAGTTGTCGCTCCAGGCGCCCCGTTTCCGGAGAAAATCGAAAAACTGGCGGAGATCTAGGGAGTATGCACGCAACGTATGGGAGGATGCGCTTTTCTCCGCCAGCATTCGATCCAGATAAAGGTCAATTATCTCCTTCTCCGGAAATTTGATTTCCACTTTTGCGCTCATGCGGAAATGGAAAAAGCAAGTTAAGTACCAATTCGCCCCGCTTTTTCAAATTAATTACTCCTATATAAACAAAGAGTTTAAATAAGCTATTTAAACCTGATTTTAAACATCACTGGTTTGCCGCCTGGAAAGCTACGTTTTTTGTTGGCCGCAGTGACCCATCATCACGATTCGGGGATTGGGAAACGGGTTATAAAATTTTTACCCTTTTCAAATTTTAACCGTCGTGGATTCGCGGCCCATGGAACGTCCAGCCAGGTTTGGATTCAGTTGACATCGGCTCTCAATTGACCAGGATTTCCCCCCGTCATTATTTTGACAGTCCGGTTGACATTTATATATAATTAGCATATTATTTACAAAAATTAGATGATATTAAAATGTTATTAGGATTAATTGAGCTATAAATATCTGATAAATCTGGGATAATTTTAAATAATGAAACTGGGCGCTTTTGCTAAATATAGATTAAATAGGCTTGACGCTCTTACTTTGTTTAGCTAATATTATGAACGGTGTCATAAAGTGTCATAAAGTGGCAAGAGGCGAGCATGTTCATAGGCACGTACGAAGTAAGTGTGGATCCCAAGGGAAGGGTCCATCTTCCGGCGAAGGTGCGGGATGCGCTCATGGAAGTTTACGAGCCGCCTCTTGTGGTTACAGTATCGGACCGGTGTTTGGCGGGCTATCCGGCCAGGCAATGGCTGGAGCGGTACGAGAAGCTGGCATCGGAGCCTTATACCCCCGAAAAGGGGGATCTTTTGAGGGCCATCTCGGCCAACGCCGAGGAATGCCCCTTGAAAAACGGCAGGGTGTTAATTTCCGCCAGGCTCCGGGAGTACGCGGGGATAGACAAAGACGCGGTGATAGTAGGTTGCGTCAAGAAAATAGAGATCTGGTCGGCGGAGCGGTACCGGCAGGTTAGCCAGTCGGTTCCGGCGGGAGAATTGTCGGAGCGCATCCGCCAGTACGGATACTAGAAAGCCGGTTTCGCCGGTTTTCCATTGGAATGGCCGGCGTGATGAAGCATGTGCCTGTTTTGCTGGAGGAGGTTGTCTCTTTCCTGTTCGGCAGGGGGGAGAGTGTCGTGGTGGACGCCACTTTGGGCGGTGGCGGCCATGCGGAGGCGGTTCTGCGAAGGTTTCCGGAGGTGAAACTTCTCATAGGGCTGGACAGGGACGAAGAGGCGGTGGAAAGAGCCGCCGCCAGGCTTGCTCCTTTTGGCCCGAGGGTTCGGGCGCAAAAGGCCCATTTCATCGAACTGGGGGATGTTATGGACCGTATGGGCGTATCGAAGGCGGACGCGGTTTTGATGGACCTGGGCGTTTCTTCATTTCATTTGGACGATCCCGCACGGGGTTTTTCCTTTTCCAAGAACGGTCCGCTGGACATGCGGATGGACAAAGCCCAATCCCTTACCGCCGCCGGACTGGTGAACACCCTTGGAGAAAGGGAACTGGCTTTGATCTTTTACAGATATGGCGAAGAGCGCCATTCGGCCAGGATCGCCAAAGAAATCGTAAAAGAGAGGGCTGGAGAGCCCATAGCCACCACCGGCAGGCTGGCGAAAATAGTTGAAAAAGCCATGCCCGGCGGAGCGAAACACGGCCCCATCCATCCGGCCACCAGGGTGTTCCAGGCGTTGAGGATTGCGGTGAACGGCGAGCTGGACAACCTGGCCCAATCCATAGAGAAGGCGGCCGAGAGGCTCAACCCGGGCGGCAGGATAGGGGTGATCTCCTTCCACAGCCTGGAGGACAGGATAGTAAAAGACGTTTTCAGCAGGCTTTCGGGCCGCTGTGAATGCCCGCCGGGGCTTCCGGTGTGCGTGTGCGGCAAGAGAAAATCGGTGAACGTTATCACCAGAAAGCCGGTGACGGCCGGTGATGAAGAGACGGGGGCCAATCCCAGGGCGCGGTCGGCCAAGCTGAGAGTGGCCGAGCGTGTGGAAGAAAAAGAGGCGGCTTAAAGGATGATCAGTCAGAACGGCAAAAACGGGCATGGGGCCAAGGTTTTGGCCCTATATGTTTTGTCCGGAGTCCTATTTGTGACGGCCACGCTCATTTACGTTTATCCCTCCATACGGGCCACGGCGCTGATGTATGAATATTCCGCCAACCTCAAAAAGCTGGCCGACCTGCGGGAACTGAACAAAAAAATGAAGCTGGAGGTGTCCTCGCGCCGCTCTTTTGACCTTATAGAAAACCGCGCGGTGCGGGAGTTGGGCTACGTTTTCCCCACGCGGGACCAGGTGGTGATAATTGCGAAGCGGTAACGGCGGTTCAGCCGGGGGCGTAAAGCGGGACTGGTACAAGGCGCGGGTCTATCTTGTTTCCGCTGTGATACTGGTCTGGTTCGCCGTTTTGTCCGGCAGGCTGGCCCAGCTGATGCTGTTCTCGGATGAGCGGGTGGATGAGTATTCGGAGAACCTCCATTTCGGCCATATGCGGGTGCACCTTCCCCGTGGAGTCATCTACGACAGGAATTTTAACGAGATGGCCGTTTCCATAGACATGAACTCCATCTATATGAACCCCCGCCTGATGGAAAACCCGGCCAAGGCCATCAAGACGCTGGCGGACATGCTGGAGCCGGAAGACGCCACTGCGCGGGACGCTTTACACAAGAAGATGCTCTCCGACCTGCGCAAGAGGAGCAGAAGGAGTTTTATATGGGTGCGCCGCAAGGTGGAGCCGGAGCTGGCGGAAAAGGTGCGCAAGGCCGATTTGCCGGGCGTGGGGTTCGTTAAGGAGTCCAAGAGGTTCTATCCTAAACGGGACATCGCCGCGAAAATAATCGGGTTTTGCGGAATGGACAACCAGGGGCTATACGGCATCGAGTACGCCTACAACAACGTTATGAGGCCGTTGAACTCCCAGTTCGTTGTGCTAAAAGACGCTTTGGGCAGGCCCGTGTCCATGCCCGAGGCCATGGAGCTGGCGGACAAGGCGGCGCCTTTGGACATGGTCCTCACCATAGATGAGCGGGTGCAGTACATCACGGAAAAAGCCCTGGAAAAACAGGTGCTCAAGTCTGGCGCCAAAGGGGGCGTGGCCATAGTGATGGATCCGGCCACGGGGGAAATACTGGCCATGGCCGAACAGCCCAGGTACAACCCGAACAATTTTGCAAGATACAGCGCCGAGAACATGAAGCCGAAGGCCGTGGCCGAGTCGGTGGAGCCGGGCTCCACCTTCAAGCTTTTCGTGGTGGCCTCCGCCATGGATGAACGGCTTGTCACTCCCGACGATGTTATTGATTGCGAGCTGGGCAGTTATTCTCTGGGTGGAAGGCAGTTCAAAGAGGCGCACAAAAACAGATATGGCAACCTCACGGTTTCGGAGATCATAGCCAAATCTTCCAACATTGGCGCCATAAAGATAGGCGAAATGCTGGGTCCGCAACGGCTCATGAGGCATCTTAAGGATTTCGGATTCGGCGCTAAAACCGAAATTGACTTGCCCGGCGAAGCCCCTGGCCTGCTACGGCCGGTCTCCCAATGGTCGGCCACGTCGCTTCCGTCCATCTCGTTCGGGCAGGAGACTTCCGTTACGCCGATCCAGTTAATTACCGGCGTGGCGGTGTTCGCCAATGGCGGATACCTGGTGCGCCCCCATTTCCTGCGGGCGAAAATGCGAGAGGGCGAAGTGGATTCAGTGACCGCCCGCGAGGTGGTGGGGAGGCCCATAACGGCGGCCACTGCCATGCTCATGCGCGAGATGATGAAAGGCGTGGTGACCGGCGGCACCGGCGAGAACGCGGCCATACCCGGCTATACCGTGGCGGGGAAAACCGGCACAGCCCAGAAGATAGACCCTGTCACACGGGCCTATTCGACGGATAAATACCTGGCCTCGTTTGTGGGTTTTTTCCCTGTAGAGGCGCCGCGCCTTGTGATCCTTGTGATGGTGGACGAACCTAAGGGTGTTGAATGGGGCGGGGCGGTGGCGGCGCCGGTGTTCTCGGAGATAGGCGCCCGGGCGGCCCGCGCGTTGCGGATACCATCAACCGACTCGGAGATATACGAAATCAACTGGCGGAAGCTCTCCGGCAAAGACCGGGTGGCGGGAGCCGGGAATGGCGGGCGGGCTATTGAGAGCCAGCCGGGACTGGATTCATGACCGGAGCAAAAAGCCTGGAAGAGGCGCTAAAAACCATTGCGCCTTTGCGCGTGGCCGGGCATGGCGCTGGAGCGCTGAATGGGTTGTGCTACGACTCAAGACAGACCAGCTCCGGTTTCGCTTTTGTGGCTATCCCCGGGGCGAAACTGGACGGAACCGCTTTTGTGGCGGACGCCTTGGACAGAGGCGCCTCGATGATAGTGGCCGAGAAGGAGCCGCAGACGCCCATCCCCGCCAACGTCACCATGGTTGTGGTGGAAAACGCAAGAAAAGCGCTGGGTGCGCTGGCTGGATATTTTTACAACTGGCCCGCCTCCGCATTGAGCGTGGTGGGGATAACAGGCACCAACGGCAAGACCACCACTTCGTACCTCATAGCCGGAATGATGAGGACCGCCGGGCGTTCCTGCGGGCGGATAGGCACCGTGGGTCACGACCTTCTGACCGGAACCGAGATGCCAGCGGAGAACACCACGCCGGAAGCGCTGGACCTTATGCGGATGCTGGCCACCATCCGCAAACATGGCGGGTCGGCCTGCGCCATGGAGGTGTCTTCCCACGCGCTGGACCAGGGAAGGGCCGACGCGGTTAAATTCTCCACGGCGGTCTTCACCAACCTCACGCAGGACCATCTGGATTACCACGGGGACATGGAGCGCTACTTCGCCGCCAAGGCGCGGCTGTTTACGGAGCTTTCCCCAGGCCACGCCGTCATCAACATGGACGACCCGTATGGCGTAAGGCTGTTCGATATCACCCACGCGCCGAAAATAACCTACGGCCTCCAGCCGGGCGCCGACTGTTTCGCCGAGGGCGTTGCGGTGACTGTGGAAGGGATAAGCATGACCCTTAAAACCCCTTTTGGCGACGCGCCGCTACGCTCCCCCTTAGTAGGCCGGCACAACGTTTATAACATCCTGGCCACGGCGGCGGTGGCTGTGGCCGAGGGGGTGGATATAGACACGCTGGTAAAGGGCGTGGCCAGCCTGAAAAACGTGCCGGGAAGGTTTGAAAGCGTGAACGCGGGCCAGCCTTTCGCGCTGATAGTGGACTACGCCCATACCGACGACGCCCTTGTAAACGTCCTGACCACTGCGCGGGGAGTCACCAGGGGCAAGCTAATCACCGTGTTCGGATGCGGCGGGGACCGGGACAGGAAAAAGAGGCCGCTTATGGGAAGGGCGGCGTGGAGGCTGTCCGACCGGGTGGTGGTGACCTCCGACAACCCCCGCACGGAAGACCCGGACAAAATAATTGAAGAGGTCCTGGCCGGGATTGACAGGGAAGAAAATCCCGCCGGTGAGCTTATGGTGGAGGCGGACCGCCGCGCGGCCATCCGTTCCGCCGTGGCGCAGGCCAGGGAAGGGGACATAGTGGTGATCGCCGGGAAGGGACACGAGAATTACCAGATAATCGGCGCCACAAAGATACATTTCGACGACCGCGAGGAGGCGGCGGAAGCGGTGAGGCTTTTAAATGCCAGCGTTTGAGGCGTTGGAACTAGCCCACGCCGTGGGCGGCAGGCTGGTGCTGGGCACGGGCCAGAAAACGCGCGGGGTGTGCATAAACTCCAGGCTTGTCCGCCGGGGGAACCTTTTCGTGGCGATAAAAGGGGACAGGTTCGACGGCCACGTCTTCACCCGCGAAGCTTTCAACCGTGGCGCCGGTGCGGCAATCATATCGGAGCCGTATCTTATACTCACCCAGCCCCAGGCCACGCTTATCCTGGTGGAGGATACGGTTTTCGCCCTGCAGGAGCTGGCGGCCTATCACAGGAGAAAGTTCAGGAAGTTGATTGTCGTTGGCGTTACAGGCTCGTCGGGGAAGACCACGGTGAAGAACCTTATAGCCGGGGCCCTTTCGGTGAAATACAACACCCTGAAAACGGAAGGCAACCTGAACAATCATATAGGAACGCCTTTGACCCTTCTAAACCTCACGGCAAAACACCAGGCGGCGGTTATTGAGATGGGGATGAGTTCCCCCGGCGAGATTGCAAGGCTTGCGAAGATAGCAGACCCGAAGATAGGCGTAATTACCAACGTGGGCTCGGCGCACATGGGCAAGCTGGGCTCGGTGGCCGCTGTGCGGGCCGCCAAGGCGGAGCTTTTGGAGAACATGCGCAAGGGTGGCGTGGCCGCGCTCAACGCCGATGACTGGCATAGCGCGCCGCTGATAGAAAAGAAGATAAGGCGGACGGTCACCTTTGGCGCCGCCGCCGGGGCCTCGTTCCGCCTAATGGGCTCCGAGCCAATACTTGGAACGGGGGGCAGAGCGCTCACCATAAAAGCCAAAGGCAAAGAATACAAGACGCGCATCGGGCTTATAGGATTGAAAGACGCGGAGAACGCCGTGGCCGCTTTCGCCGCCGCCGTTATGGCCGGTGTGGAGCCGGAGAAAATAGGCCGGGGCCTGGCAAAGGTTAAAGCGGAGAAGATGCGAATGGAGCCGGTCCGCTTGAAGAACGGCGCGCTACTTATAAACGACACGTACAACGCCAACCCGCAATCCGCCGAGGCGGCGCTTTACACCCTGGCCGAATACAAGGACAAAGGCAGAACCATATTCGTGCTGGGCGACATGCTGGAGCTTGGCCCGGCCAGTTCCCGCGTGCACAGGCATATCGGCAAGGTGGCGGCGAAAACCGGCGTTTCCGCGATTTTCGTGTTGGGAACGCATTCGGAAGACGCCGCGGCGGAAGCGGCGCGGCTGGGCGTCAAAGCCGTAGTGGGCCATACCCACGAGGAGCTTGCGGACAAACTGGCGGCGTTTATAAAGCCGTATGACACGGCGCTTATTAAAGGCTCGCGCGGGTCGGCCATGGAAAAAGTGGTAAACAGGCTTTTGCCGGTCATGGGGGGAGTGGCGTAGTGTTATATCATCTTCTATATCCTCTGCACGACAGCCACACGCTGTTCAACGTGTTCCGGTATATCACGTTCCGTTCAATCTACGCGGTGATAACCGGCCTGGCGGCGGCGCTAATCATCGGGCCCGTGCTTATCGAGTATCTCAAGACCCAGAACATAGGGGAAAAGATCCGCGCCGACGGGCCCAAGACCCACCTTTCCAAGGCGGGCACCCCCACCATGGGCGGCATAATGATACTGATATCGCTGGCCTTTCCCACCTTGCTGTGGGCGGACCTTACCAGCGGCTACATTTGGGCCGCCGTCCTCACGGCGCTCCTTTTCGGCCTCATCGGGTTTTATGACGATTACGCCAAACTCACCGGATTGAGAAAAGGGGGCATCTCCGGAAAGCGGAAACTTCTTTTGCAGTTCGCCGCCGCCCTGGTTGTGGTGTTGATCCTTTACGTCATCAACGGCGGGGCGGAAAGTTTCACAAGGATACATGTGCCGTTCCTTAAAAGTGTGCGGCCGGACCTGGGAGTATTTTATATCCCCTTCGCCATGCTGGTGATAGTGGCGGCG
Source organism: Nitrospinota bacterium (assembly GCA_016208975.1). NCBI lineage: Bacteria > Pseudomonadati > Nitrospinota > Nitrospinota bacterium. The sequence goes on along the minus strand of JACQXA010000004.1, from coordinate 447,577 downwards.
GCCAACGCCGTTAACCTCACCGACGGGCTGGACGGGCTGGCCATAGGCCCCGTAACAGTGTCATTCCTTGCCTTCGCCGCGCTCATGTACCTGTCGGGCAACGCCAAGTTCGCCGAGTACCTCAACATCCCTTACGTGCCCCAGGCGGGGGAGATGACGGTGTTCTGCGCGGCGGTGGTGGGGGCCTCACTGGGGTTCCTCTGGTACAACTGCTACCCGGCCATGATCTTCATGGGCAACGTGGGCTCCACGGCGCTGGGGGGTATCCTCGGCGTGGTGGCGGTGATGTGCAAACAGGAAATACTGCTGGCCATCGTGGGCGGCGTGTTCGTGGTGGAGGCGCTGTCGGTGATCATCCAGGTGGCCTGGTACAAATCCACCGGCAAACGGTTTTTCAGGATGGCGCCCCTGCATCATCATTTCGAACAGCTGGGCTGGCCCGAGCCGCAGGTTATCGTGCGGTTCTGGATAGTGTCCGCCATCCTGGCCCTCATCTCCCTTAGCACGCTGAAACTCAGGTGAGGGAGTGATGGATTACAAAAATAAAAAGGCGCTGATAATCGGCCTGGCCAAAAGCGGAGCCGCCGCGGCATTGCTGATAGACAGCATGGGGGGCCAGACCATGGTCACCGACGTGAAGCCCGAAAAGGACCTGGCGGAGTTTGCCGCCATGCTACCCGGGAGGACCACACGCGTTTTGGGTAGCCATGACGGGATAAATCCTGCGGAGTACGACCTGGCGGTTATAAGCCCCGGCGTGCCGTGGGAGGCGCCTTTGCCAGCGGCGGTAAGAAACGCGGGGGTGGAGCTTATCTCCGAGGTGGAGCTGGCGTTCCGCCATTTGAACGCGCCGGTTATGGCTGTAACCGGAGCCAACGGCAAGACCACCACCACCACCCTCACCGGCAGGATGATGTCCCGGCGGCATAAAACCTTCGTGGGCGGCAACATTGGGGATCCGCTTTGCTGGGCCGTGGGCGGGGGGCATCAGTGGGCCGTGGTGGAAATGTCCAGCTTCCAGCTGGAGGGGATAAAGACGTTCAGGCCGAAGGTTAGCGCCGTGCTGAACGTCACGCCGGACCATATGGACAGGCACAAGACCATGGAGATATACGCCGGGCTGAAAGCCAGGTTGTTCGAAAACCAGAGGGAGGGGGACACGGTTATCCTCAACGCCGAAGATCCCATAGGCTCCAGGCTCACGCCGCCGCCAGGGGTTCGAAAACTGTATTTCGGGATAAACCCCCACGGCAAACCCGGGGCGTGGGTGGAAGGCTCTAAAGCCGTGGCCGACATCGGTGGCGGCAAGGTGGAGCTGTTCACCTTGACCGACCTGAAAGTTCCAGGAACCCACAACGTGGAAAACGCGCTGGCCGCGTCGCTTTTGTCGCTGGCGGGCGGAGCCTCCGTGGAGGATGTCCGCGAGGTCATCGTGGATTTCGAAGGCCTGCCGCACCGCATGGAGCGCGTGGGTCTCATCAACGGCGTTGCGTTCATAAACGACTCCAAAGGGACTAACACCGACGCGTCCATAAAATCCCTCTCAGGATACAAGGGGAACGTGGTGATAATCGCCGGAGGCTCCAGCAAAGGGGCGGATTTCACATCTTTCGCCGAAGCGGCGCGCCTCCACGCCAAGGGAGCCGTGCTTATCGGCAAGACCGCCGGTCAAATAAAAACGGCCCTGGGGGATTTTAATCCGGTGGAAATGGCGGCCAGCCTGGAAGAGGCCGTGCGGTTGGCCGCTGGCATGGCCGCATCGGGTGACACGGTTCTTCTATCCCCCGCCTGCGCCAGTTTCGACATGTTCAGGAATTACGAGCATCGCGGCGAAGAGTTCAGGAAAGCCGTGGCCGCTTTCGGGAAGGAGCGGGCCTGATGCCGGTAAAAACAAGGCCCGACATCTGGATAATCATATGCGCCCTGTTATTGCTGGGGCTGGGGATAGTCATGATCTTCTCCAGTTCGGCGGTAATCGCCATAGAGAAACACGGGGACTCCTATTATTTCCTCAAACGGCAGGGGATGTGGTCCCTGCTGGGCGTGCTGGGCATGTTCGCCGCCATGAGGTTCGATTACCGGTTCCTGAAAAAAAGGATATGGCTGATTTACGCGCTGGTCCTGTCGGCGCTTGTGCTGGTTTACGCGCCGGGGCTCGGAGTGAACGTGAACGGCGCGAAAAGATGGATAAACCTCGGGTTCGCCACCGTCCAGCCTTCAGAGGTGGCCAAGCTGGGCATAGTGATATTCTTCGCCGGTTTTCTGGCCAAGAAAGAAGAGGAGAACACCATAAAGGACTTCGTGTTCGGCTACATGCCCAACCTGGTGGCCTTGCTGGTGGTGTTCATCCTCATCCAGCTCCAGCCCGATTTGGGCACGGCCATGATAATAGGCATGGTCTCGTTCACCATGTTCCTGATTTCGGGTGTCCGTGGCCGTTACCTGGCGGGCACATTTCTGCTGGCCCTGCCCATCCTGTGGGCGGCGGTTTACAACGTGGGCTACCGGCGCCGCCGGATCCTCTCGTTCCTCAACCCGTGGGACGACGCGTCCGATTCAGGTTATCAGATCATCCAGTCCTTCGTGGCGCTGGCCAAGGGTGGCGTGCTGGGCGTTGGCCTGGGCAATGGCAGACAGAAACTTTTCTACCTGCCGGAGCCGCATACGGATTTCATATTTTCCATCATCGGCGAGGAATTGGGCCTGGTGGGGGCGCTCACGGTGGTGGGGCTATTCCTGATTCTGGCGTGGCGAGGGATCCGCGCGGGGCTTATGGCGCAGGACAGGTTCAGCTCCCTTTTGGCCCTGGGCATAACCTTCACCATCACCATACAGGCGTTGTTGAACATATCGGTAATCGCCGGAGCCATGCCCACCAAGGGTCTGCCGCTTCCTTTCATAAGCTTGGGAGGCACGGCGCTGGTGATGTGGCTCATAAGCGTTGGTCTGCTGGCGAACATATCGGAGAAGGCCGCAAGGCCGTATCTGGAAAGGTCATGAAAGTGATAATCACCGGCGGCGGAACGGCGGGCCACGTTTATCCGGGAGTGGCGGTGGCCAAGGAGCTATTGGCCCGGAGGGCCGGGGTGGAAATCCTGTTTGTGGGGGCAGTGAACGGGGTGGAGACAAGGCTTGTGCCCCAGGAGGGTTTCGCCATCGAAACGCTGGATGTGGCGGGAATCAAAGGCAAAGGTTTTTTAAGCCGCGTATCGGCCCTGGCCAAGCTGGTGAAGGGCGTCGGACAGGCTCGGGAGATCATGGGTAATTTTAAGCCGGACGTGATACTAGGTTGCGGGGGCTATGCGTCTGGCCCGGTGGGGCTGGCGGCGGTTCTTGCGGGAACACCGCTGGCGGTGGCCGAGCAGAACGCCGCGCCGGGGTTGACCAACCGGTGGCTGGGAAAGATAGCCCAAAAAGTTTTCGTCACCTGGCCAGGTTCTGAAAGTTTCTTTCCCGGCGGCAAAGGGATTGTGACGGGCAACCCCATACGGCCGGAATTTTTCACCGTCCAGAGAAGACGGCAGGACTCGCGGCTGGGCATATTGGTTGTGGGGGGCAGTCTGGGCGCCTCCTCCATGAACACGGCAATGATGGAGGCTGTGCAAACGATGGACGCTTTCGCGGGCTCCATAAGCGTTGTTCACCAGACCGGAGCCAAGGATATAGAGCGGGTTAAGAAAGCCTACATTAACGCCAGGTTCCGATGGGAGGCTTCGGCGTTTTACGCGGATATGCCCCAGAGGCTGGCCGACGCGGACATCGTCATCTCCCGCGCCGGGGCCGGGGCCGTGGCGGAAATATGCGCCGTGGGCAGGCCTGCGGTTTACGTTCCGTTCCCCCACGCGGCGGACGATCATCAAACGAAAAACGCCCAGGCAATGGCCCAGGCGGGGGCGGCGCTGGTGGTGAGGGATCAGGGGTTGAACGGCGCCGCAATCGCCGGGATGGTTGAGAAATTTTTAAATGACCGCGCCGGACTTGCCCAAATGGGCGAAAGCGCCCGGCGGATGGCCAGGCCCCACGCGGCGCGGGAGATCGCCGACGGGCTCATGAAGCTCGTGGCGGCGTAAGGAAAAAGCTGTGGACGGACAGGAAATGAAAACTCAAAGGTTCGGAAAAACCAAGACCCTGCATTTCGTCGGCATAGGCGGGGCGGGGATGAGCGGCATAGCGGAGATACTGCTTAACATGGGGTACGCGGTTACAGGGTCGGACGTGGCCGAGTCTGACACGGTGAAGGTCCTGCGTTCGATGGGGGCGAGGGTGGCCGTGGGCCATGGGGCGCAAAACGTTGGCGAAGCCGACGTGGTGGTGGTCTCCTCCGCCATCCGGAGCGACAACCCGGAGATAGTGGAAGCCAGGAGCCGCCTGATACCGGTGATCCCCAGGGCGGAAATGCTGGCCGAGCTTATGCGGATGAAACACTCGGTGGCGGTGGCGGGCGCCCACGGCAAGACCACCACAACCTCCATGACGGCGGTGACCCTCACAAAAGGTGGATATGACCCCACGATAATCATCGGCGGCAAGGTGGACAGGTTCGGCTCCGGCGCCAAGCTGGGGCAGGGTGAGTTTCTGGTGGCCGAGGCGGACGAGTCCGACGGGTCGTTCCTGAAGCTGTATCCCACCATAGCCATAGTGACCAATATAGACGCCGAGCACCTGGACCATTACGGCTCCTTCGACAACGTCAAACGCGCCTTCGTGGAGTTTATCAACAAGACCCCGTTCTACGGCGTGTCGGTGCTGTGCCTGGACGACCCGGCGATACAGGAAATAATCCCCCACGTCACCAAGCGGTTCCGAACTTACGGCATTAAGTCCACGGCCGACCTTACGGCGCGGGAAATAAAATACGACAAGTTCAATTCCACCTTCACCGTGGCGTTAGAAGGGCATGAAGTGGGCCGCGTGGGCATATCCATGCCCGGCGTGCATAACGTGTATAACGCTCTGGCGGCCATGTCTGTGGGGATGGAGCTTGGCATGGAGCCCGCCGGGGCGGTGGCGTCGCTAACCGGTTTCGCCGGTGTCCAGCGGCGGTGCCAGGTGAAGGGCGAGGCGCGCGGAATAATGATGATAGACGATTACGGCCACCACCCCAACGAGATCCGCGCCACCTTGCGCGCCATCAAGGAAGGTTTCGCCGACAGGAGGCTTGTGGTGGTGTTCCAGCCCCACAGGTACAGCAGGACCCGCGACCAGATGGAGGAGTTCCACACCTCTTTCTACGACGCCGACGAACTCATCGTTATGGAGATATACGCCGCCGGTGAGGCGCCCATTGAAGGGGTACGCGGTGAGATCCTGGCCGAAGGGGTGGCCGCCCACGGGAAAAAAGGGGTGAAGTTCGCCGCCAGCCTGGACGCGGCCCTGAAGATCGCGCTGGAGACCGCGCGCGAGGGGGACATTGTGCTTACCCTTGGCGCTGGAAATGTGACTCAACTGGGCGGCAGGATCCTCTCCGCGCTGGCCTGACGGAATAAGGAATGAGAGAAGCCGATGAAAAAAGGATTGGTGGAGGTGAACGCTCCACTGGCCGGGCTTACCACCTTTGGAATAGGCGGCCCGGCGGACAGGCTGGTTTTTCCCGCCACGGCGGAAGAGGCGGGGAGGTGGATACGCTCCGGAGAGGTTTCGCTCATCCTGGGCGGCGGATCGAACACGCTGGTGTCGGACGCGGGCGTGAGGGGAACGGCGCTTTGCCTTGCGGGTGTACTGGCCGAAGTGGAGTTTTTGCAGGGGCCCGGCGGGCAAATGGTAATAGAGGCGCAAGCCGGGGTTTCTTTTACGAAACTTGCGGTGGCGGCATGCCGCCAGTCGTTGAGCGGGCTTGAGTTCGCCCATGGGATTCCGGGCACGGTTGGAGGAGCGATAGTGATGAACGCGGGAACGAGGGACGGAGAGGTTAAAGATGTCCTCTTGTCCGCCACCGTTGTCACAAGGGAAGGGGAGACCATTACTTTGGGAAGTGACGATATGGGGTTTGCGTACCGTTCGTCAGCCTTGCCTAAAGACGCGTTGATTCTTTCCTGCCGCTTCGTGGCGCGGGAAGGGGACAGGGCGCGGATAAAAGAGCGGATGCGACAGTCCCAGCTTGCGCGGAAGGCTTCACAGCCGCTGGACATTCCCTCCGCCGGATCGGTGTTTAAAAACCCGCCGGGGGATTACGCCGGACGGCTCATAGAGGCCGCTGGGCTTAAGGGGACTCGAATTGGAGGCGCCAGGGTGTCTGAAAAACACGCCAATTTCATAGTGAACGAAGGTGGCGCCACTGCGCGGGACGTGCGCGCGCTTATGAAGCTGGCCCAGGACAGGGTTTACGAAATGTCCGGCGTGAAACTTGCGCCGGAGATAAAGCTTGTGGGGGAATTCGATGAGTAAGGCTCGCATAGATACGCTCAAATACAAAAAAGTGGCCGTACTCATGGGCGGCCTGTCCAGCGAACGGGAGATAAGCCTGAAAACCGGCGCCGCCGTGCTGGGGGCCCTTGCGCGGCTGGGGATCCCCTCTGTAAGCATAGACGCCGGCCGCGACGTATGCGAGCAGATAAAAAAGAGCGGCGCCCACGTGGCGTTCATCGCCCTGCATGGCCGCTATGGCGAGGATGGGTGCATCCAGGGGGCGCTGGAGGCCATGGGCGTTCCATACACCGCTTCCGGGGTGGCGGCCAGCGCCATAGCCATGAACAAGCGGCTCACGAAAATGGTTTGCCAAAGCATCGGCGTGGCCACGCCGGGTTACCGGGTTATAGGGAAAAACGACGCGGACAGGGAAACGGCGATAGCGTCCCTGGCCGCGCCGGTGGTCATAAAACCTTCGGTTGGAGGATCGTCCATAGGTGTTACGGTCTGCCTTTCCGGCGACAAGATAGCGGATGCGGTGGAAAGGGCATTCGGCGAATACCATGAAATGGTGGCCGAGGATTTCGTGGAAGGCGCGCTTATAACCGTTGGCGTGCTGGGCGACATGGCCTTGCCCGCCGTGGAGATAGAGACCACCGGGGGTTTTTACGACTACACCCATAAATATACCCCAGGCTCTACCCATTACCACATTCCCGCCCGGCTGGCGGACGGGTCGTTGCAAGAGGCCGCCCGCATGACATTGGCCGTACACGGGGCGCTGGGTTGCAAGGGGGCCACCCGTTCCGAGTTTATTGTGGACCGGGCGGGCAAACCCTGGTTTCTGGAGCTCAACACCATCCCGGGAATGACGGAAACCAGCCTTCTGCCCAAAGAGGCCGCCGCCGTGGGACTTTCGTTCGATGACCTGGTGTTGACCATCCTTATGGAGGCTTTAGCCGATGACCGGTGAACAGAATACCCCCAATGGAAAGATGACAGGTTCCGCCGGAAAGGGACGAAAAAAGGCGGCCCGGGTGGTGGTTTGGGCGGCGCTTAAAACCATGGCGGCGCTGGCGGCGGTGGCCATTATGGCTTTCGGCGCCAACACAGGCTACGAGGCGGCGGTGAAAAACCGTTATTTCGACGTGTCGCAGATCCGTGTGGAAGGCCTTTCTGTCATCCACGAGGAGGAGATAAAGAAGCTGGCCGGGCCGGTGGAGGGGCGCAACACCCTGTCGCTGGACATGCGTGAGATAAGCAAGAGGTTGTTAGCCCACCCCTGGGTGGGCGAAGTGGAGCTGAGGCGCGAGCTTCCCTCCACCTTGGGCGTAAGGATAAAGGAACGGGTTCCGGCGTTCGTGGCCAGGGCTGGGAAAGAGTTCTGGGTGGTGGACGACGGCGGCGTGCTGATATGCCCCGCCGAGAACCCGGCGGAAATCCTCCTGCCGATCATCGAGGGAGCCCCGGTGGAAGATGGCAAAGTGACGGCTGGGGCAAAGCTTTCCCAGCAGGATTTCAAAGCCGCCGTTTACGCATGGGAACGCTTGAGCGGCTACAGGTTTTTGGGAAAACACCAGGTGATGGGATTCGACCTGGCCGAGCCGGGGAAAATAAAAATACGGATCAAGGACTCTCAAACCTCGCTTACGTTCCCAAGACGCAAGTGGGAGGATGAAGTGGAGAGGCTGATTACCGTGGACCACATCTTGAGGACTAAGGAGGGGACGCCTTTGTCGCTGAGCATGATGTTCGCCGACAAGGTGATTGTCACGTATCCGTCGCCGCGAAGCGCCGGAAATGGAAGCAGAGGATAGAAGACATGGCCAAGAACAGGGAACTAATCGCCGGTTTGGATATCGGCACCTCCAAGACCTGCTGTGTGCTGGCGGACATTAGCGGTGGGGCCATAGACATAGTGGGACTGGGAAGCCACGCATCCCACGGCCTGCGCAAGGGTGTGGTGGTGAACATCGAGTCCACGGTAGAGTCCATAAAGGCCGCCGTGGAAGAGGCGGAAACCATGGCGGGGGCGGAGATAGAAAGCGTTTACGCCTCGGTGGCCGGGGAGCATATCAAGGGGATAAACAGCCACGGCATAATCGCCGTGAAAGGCTCGGAGGTTACCCAGGCCGACGTGGACCGGGTGCTGGAGGCGGCCAAGGCGGTGAACATACCGATGGACCGGGAGATGATCCACACGCTCTCCCAGGAATTCATCGTGGACGAGCAGGGGGGCGTGGCCAAACCCGTGGGTATGCGGGGTGTGCGGCTGGAGGCCAAGGTGCACATCATCACCGGGTCGGTAACGTGGATACAGAACATCGTGCGTTCCGTGAACAGGGCGGGGCTGGTGGTTTCGGCCACTGTGGCCGAACAGCTGGCCGCCTCCGAGGCGGCGCTGGACGAGGACGAGAAAGAGCTGGGCGTGGCCCTGGTGAACATGGGTGGCGGCACTTGCGACATAGCCATATACCACAAAGGCTCCATCAAATGGACCTCGGTGGTGACCCTGGGCGGAAACGACATCACCGGGGACATATCCATCGGCTTCCGCACCCCGGGGCACGAAGCCGAGAAGATAAAACGTCTTTATGGTTGCGCCGCGTCAGACCTGGTGCCCGACGACGAGGTGATAGATGTGCCCGGCGTTGGTGAACGCGAGGCGCGGCAGGTTTACCGCAGGACACTGGCGGACATAATCCAGCCTCGGGTGGAGGAGATATTCATGATGGTCAAACGCGACCTGGAGGTATCCGGCTATCTGGACCAGCTGGCGGCGGGCCTGGCGCTTACAGGAGGCACGGCCATGATGCAGGGGATGCCGGAGATAGCCGAGGCTATTTTCAACATGCCGGTGCGCCGGGCGCATCCGCGAAAGCTCGGCGGCATTACCGACATTGTGGACAGCGCCGAATACGCCACCGCGGTGGGGCTGATTCTTTACGGGGCGAGGGATATGGCCAGTGGACGCAAGAGGAGAAGCCGTGGCAAAGGCGCTCTGGACGGCGGGCTGGTGAAGATAAAAGACTGGATAAAGGATTTTTTCTGATAGGTCACACGGGAGGGGCGGCTTTTTAACGGGCCGCCATGCGCAAGGCAATAAACGCTAGGGAGGATGAGATGAGCGAGTTCCAGGATATAGATGACAGCGAAGTGATTTTCGATTGCGCCGACAGCATTGCGGATTACAACTTCACCCCGAAGATAAAGGTGGTGGGCGTTGGGGGCGGCGGGGGCAACGCCGTGCGCACCATGCTAAACCACGGCATATCCGGCGTGGAGTTTATCGTGGCCAATACCGACGCGCAATCCCTGCGCGCCTCGCCCGTGCCGCAGAAGATACAGCTGGGCAAACAGCACACCCGCGGGCTTGGCGCCGGCGGCAGGCCCGAGGTGGGCAAGGCCTCGGCCATCGAGGATGAGGAGGATATAAGGGAGCATTTAAGGGACGCCCACATGGTGTTCGTCACCGCTGGCATGGGCGGCGGCACTGGCACCGGGGCCGCGCCGGTTATAGCCGCTATCGCCAAGGAGATGGGAGCGCTTACCGTGGCGGTGGTAACAAAGCCTTTCTCCTTTGAGGGGAAAAGGAAGCTGGGCAACGCCGAGCAGGGGCTGGCGGAGTTAAGGAAGAACGCCGATACGCTCATAATTATCCCCAACCAGCAATTGCTGGGGTATGTGGACAAGTCCACCCCCGCCGTGGCCGCTTTCGGCAAGGCCGACGGGGTGCTGTCCGGCGCGGTTAAAGGCATATCCGACATCATCACCGGCGTGGGCAACATAAACGTGGACTTCGCCGACGTGCGCACAGTGATGAGCCAGAAAGGCATGGCCCTGTTGGGCGTGGGCGTGGGTTCCGGCGACAAACGCGCCATGGAAGCCGCCCAGAGCGCCATAAACAGCCCCCTGCTGGAAGACTCCCACATAGACGGCGCCAAGGGGCTTTTGATAAACATCACCGGCGGGCCGGATTTCTCCCTCAACGAGATGAGCGAGGCCGTATCCTTCATCACCGACCACGCCGACCACGACGCGGACATCAAGTTCGGGCTGGTGATAGACGAGACCATGGGCGAACGCGTTAGCGTTACCGTCATCGCCACCGGGTTCAAGGCCTTCCAGGAAGGGCGCAGGGGCGACGAGTACGGTTCATCCTCCCGGCAGGACCAGCTGGCGCCCCAGGGGAAGATAGCCCCCCTCCGCATATCCCGCGACAGGCTGATAGCAGACGACATCGCGCGGGAAGTTGCGGCGGAAAGGGCTTTCGTGCCACCCAGGCGGCCAACTTTGAAAGCGGTCAACGGTGATATGGACATCCAGAACGAAAACCTGGCCATACCCGCGTTCATCCGGCGCCAGGCGGACTAGGGGGAGCATTACGGTATGAAGCAGGATCTGGCCTCGCAGTCTCTTAAGATGAACAATGTGCGGCTCAGGGAATCGGTGGCGTCGTTGAGCAAGAAGCTCAAGTTCCTCATCAACTGCTCCGAGGAGAACGAGATAAAGGACCAGCGGGTGGAGGAGATGGAGGAGATAATCTTCACCTCCGGGTCGCTTAAAGAGATGTTCGACACGCTCATCACCCAGGGACGGCAGATCTTCGGGCTGGACGCCATAACCGTCACCCTGGACACACGGTTCGAGAATGGCTACCCCGAAGGGTACAAGGAGCCCGGCGTAAACGTGTTCATCAATTCCGGCAATGTTTTCTTCGCGGAGCTTATGGCCGACCAGTCACTGGTTGATCTTACAGAGCCACGCCTGCGCCGGGGCAAAAAGGGGTCTGAAACCTTCTTCCCAAACGGATTGTGCATGAAGGTGCGTTCCGAGGCTCTTCTGCCTGTCAGAAGCGCCGGAGGGTTGCTGGCGGTGGTGGCCTTTGGAAGCTCCATTCCCACAAGATTCAACGAAGGGGATGGCGTGCGATACCTCAAAAGGCTGGCCCGCCTGCTGGCGTTGAAGATGGACAATTTCGCCGCCCGTTATGAAAGGGTGGAGCAAGCCGCTGTGGTGGAAAGTGTGCCAATTTGATTGATATCCACACCACGTTAGATTGCGGTTTGGGTGTAAGCCTGTATGGATAAAAGTTTGTGGTGTGCGAATATTTTGGTTATGGCGGGTAACGGTTATTGATTTAAAAACGTTTGGTTGGGGAAGGAAATCGTGGGGCAGACCAAAGATTTTTTCAAGGAAAAGAAAGCGTGGTCGGCGCTGAAAGACGAAATTCTTGACTACTATCTTACCCCATATATTTCAAAAATTTTACGAGCACATAGGCCGTTATATATATTTGATTGTTTTGCTGGCAAAGGAAGGTTTGACGATGGTACGCCAGGTTCGCCGTTGATAATAGCAGAACAAATAAGAGGAAAGCTTCTAAGTAATCAGACAAATACCGGTATGCTTAGGGGAGCTTTTATTGAAAAAAAGTACGGTACAGATTTAGAAAACAATCTGGCCGGTTACCCGAATACAAAGGTATTGCATGGAACATTCGAGGACAACCTGAATGAAATATTATCATTAGACAGAAACAGTAGCATTTTTTTGTATGTTGATCCTTACGGCATAAAAAGCCTCAACCTCAACAACTTCCAGCGTGTCGGAGAAACAAGTTTTTCATCCATTGAAATGCTGATGAATTTCAATTCAGTCGGATTCCTCAGAGAAGGCTGTCGGTTATTGAAATATACAGATCCCCTGGGCGACGATGAATTGGCCGATTATGAGAGCGATGGAGACATTAATACCATTGCCCGCTTAAACGAAATTGCTGGGGGCGCATACTGGCAAGATATACTGAGGAGATACTATGAAAAAGCGATAACTTTCTATGAGGCTGAAGATGCTTTTATATCGGAGTACTGTCTAACGCTGAGGAATGTATTTAAGTACACTGTAAATATACCAATAAAAACCAAATCAAACCACATCCCTAAATATCGGTTAATTTTTTGCTCCAATCATAAAGACGGTTTGATTTTAATGGCAGATAATATGCACAAAAAATGGAAGGAAATAGTTGCCCGCCAACGAAATGGTCAACTAGCCCTTCTTGACCTTGAATTCCCTGATTTTAAACTGTGTCAGGGATTTGATTTACATGCTGACATTATGTCTTTAGTGTCTGCAAGCAGTTCAGGCATCTCTCTGCAGGACTTGATTGTCGGATTGATTCAAAAATACGGGATTGCATTTTGCGAGTCAGATTATAAAAAAGAGATTCGCCGAATGGAAAGCGATTCCGATTTGGTAATAGTCCGAGATCCCCCTGTAACCAAAAAGACAAGGAGGCCTGCAACATCAATGGAGTATTCCAAATACGATATCATGGTTAGAAAGCTTTCATAGTATGAATAAGGTATGTTCTTATATTGAGAGAAAATCACTTCTTTATAAAACAGGCGTTGAATACGGGGACTACACGATTAACCATGTCGAAGGTTGCTCGCATGGATGCCTGTATCCTTGTTACGCTATGCTTATGGCCAAAAGGTTCGGCAAAGTAAAAACCTATGAAGATTGGATTAGGCCTAAAATTGTTTCAAATTCGCTTGAACTTCTACAAAAGGAAATACCGAAGTATAGAGACAAAATCAAGTTTGTCCATCTAAGTTTTAGCACGGATCCCTTTATGCACGGTTATAAGGAAATCTCGAATTTAACCTTAAGAATTATTGAAATGCTTAATAATGCAAACATAAGGTGCACTGCGCTGACAAAGGGAACGCTCCCAGCCGAGCTTTCCTCGCTAAGCGAATTGAATGAATTCGGAATAACCTTAATTTCGCTTGACGATAAATATAGAAAAAAATACGAGCCATTTTCAGCGCCGTATAAAGAGAGAATTAGGAGCCTTTATGCTTTGCATAAAAAGGGAGTAAAAACATGGGTGAGCATTGAGCCATATCCAACTCCAAATATTTTGGATCAAGATTTTAGAGAGATACTGGAATCGATTGCCTTTGTAGATAAGATTATTTTTGGAAGGCTTAATTACAATTCACTGGTTACTAAATATTTAAATGAGGAAACAGATTTTTACGACCAATTGAGTCGGCAAGTAATTGGGTTTTGCCAATCAAGGAAAAAGGGTTTTCACATTAAGCATGGCACAATGGCGAATTGCCCGGAGCGAAATAAGAAAGGAAGTGTTGGCGCTCTATTTTCCAATCTCAAAGTTGGGACTATTGTGGAAGTTGAATAATTCAATGTCCATCAACAAAATTTAAGTCAAATTACCCTGCGTTGGTGTGACGGCTCCCGGCGGGGTATAATCCGGAGGATGAACCCTGTAATCAAGCTGTATATGTCCAAAGGGGGCGGGTTTTCCGCTGGCGGAGCCTCCCTGGAAAAGATAGTGGCCAAGGCCGGTACGCCGTTATACCTGTACGATGCGGGCATAATGCGCGGACAATATAAAGCCCTTACATCGGCGATACCCGCCAGCTTCCGCGTCCATTACTCCGTAAAAGCCAACCCCAACCGTTCCGTGGCCCACATTTTTCAAAAGCTGGGGGCGGGCGCCGAAGTGGCCTCCGCCAGCGAGCTTGCCATGGCCCTGTCCGCCGGATTCAAACCGGAAGACATAATTTACGCCGGGCCGGGAAAAAGTGAAGAGGAAATCCGCCTGGCGGCTAAAAAACGGATAGGCTCCATCAATATAGAGTCGGAAACGGAGCTGGAGCGGATTTTTTCAGCGGCGGATGCCATGGGTAAAAAATCCGCCCCGGTCAAAATAGCGTTCCGGGTGAACCTCCAGTTCTCCGCCGCTGGAGGCACGGTGATGATAGGTGGGGCGCGCAAATTCGGGTTCGATGGGGAAAAACTGCTTCCGGTGGTGGCGCGGGCCATTAAAGACCCAAGGGTTGATGTGCTGGGGTTCCATTGTTTCGCAGGCACGCAATTATTGGACACCGCCACGCTGGGCGCGATCCATGGCGCGTTTGGCGCATGGGCCGTGGAGGCCGCCGCTAAACTCTCTTTCCCGGTGCGGATGATAAATTTTGGCGGCGGGTTGGGGATACCCTTCAAGGAAGGCGAGCGGGAGCTGGACGTGAAAAAGCTGGGAGCCGCGTTAAAGAAAACAGTCAACCGGCTGGGGCGCTCCGCTTATTTCAAAAACACCCGTTACATTCTGGAGCCGGGCAGATACCTGGCTGGCCCGGCTGGGGTTTATGTAACCAGGATCACGGACATTAAAGAGTCTCGCGGGCGGACTTTCGTTCTCACCGACGGGGGGATACATCACGCATTGGTGCCGATAGTGTTCAACAAGAATTATCCCTCGGCCCTGCTGAACAGGATGGGAGAACCCGCGCGCTGTGTGGTTACGGTGGCGGGGCCGTTATGCGCCTCCGCCGACCAGTTCTCGCGGGAGCTTAAACTGCCCAAACCCAGGGTGGGCGATCTTTTGGGAGTGTTCAATTCCGGGGCTTACGGCTATACCGCCGGGATGATCTATTTTCTCTCCCATCCCGCCCCGGCCGAAGCGCTGGTGGACGGGGGAAAAGCCTACATCATAAGGAAACGGGAACTGCCGGATCACGGGCTGGTAACACCCGTGGAGATTTAACTGATTACTTGGCCTGCGAAGGTTCTCTTACTATTATCTGGAGTTTGTTCGTCACGCCTGTGACCCCCTCGGTGGCGCGGACTATCTCCAGCGTCCGCTGGGCCATCTCTTCGCTTGGCGCGTCCCCTTCCACAGTCACGGCGCCCTGGTCAACGGTGAGGCTGATATTTTTCACCGAAACCTGATCGTCTTCCAGCAGGCGTCTCTTGATTCTGGCGTTTATGGCCGTGTCGCTGAAAAACTCCTTGGTCTTCTCATACTTTTCATCCACGGCGGCGCCGAACCGCTCCATGGTCCCTTTTTCTTCTTTTTCCGCTTGAGCATGTGCGGGCAGGGCAATGGCCATCACAATCGCCACGGCGAACGGCGTAAATCGGTGGAGCATCCTGGGTAAACCTCCGTTATTGGTAAAGGTTCTGTGGATTATATCGCCAACAGGCCGCTTGACGCAAAACCGGCGGTGATTTAAGGTTTGGCTATCATGACAGGTAAACTTTGTTTTTTGGTGGAGCCTCTGGCGAAAAGCCATTTTGAGAGCGTGCGCGGCTCCCACGGGTGGGACCATGTTCAAAGAGTGTTGAAACTCTGCGAGCACATCGGCCCGCTGGAAGGGTGCGACATGACGGTGTTGAGGCTGGCGGCGCTTTTGCATGACATCGGCAGGAACGAAAGCGACGCGGGCGGCGGCGAGACTTGCCACGCCCAACTGGGGGCGGAAATGGCCAGAGGCATATTGAAGGAGGCAGGGGCCGATGAAGCGCTCATCGGGGCGGTGGCCCATTGCGTGGAGACCCACAGGTTCCGGCGCGGGGCCGTGCCTGTGAGTATGGAGGCCAAGGTGTTGTTCGACGCCGACAAACTGGACGGCATCGGCGCGGTGGGCATAGGCCGGGCGTTCCTTTTCGCAGGCGAGATAGGCGCAATGCTACACGACCCGGACGTGGACATAGAGAAGACGGAGTCATATACGGAAGACGATACAGCCTACCGCGAATACCTGGTTAAACTGCGGCATGTGAAAGACCGCATGCAGACCAAAACCGGCAAGGCCATGGCCGAAGAGCGGCACAGTTTCATGGAGCTTTTTTTCGGCAGGCTAAACGCCGAGACGCGGGGGGAGTTGTAAGGAAGCCAGACCCCTTCTTTATCTTAAGCCGCTTTTTGTTTGGCCCTTATTACCTGCAGTTTGGCGGTCAATCCGGCCCCTTCAAGAAGCCGCAAAGTTCTGTCCAGGGTTATCTTCTGAAGACTGCCGCTTAATATTCCGGTAACGGTTGACCTCGCCAAGCCTGAACGCTTTGCCAACCCGGCGTGGGTGATCCCTTTTCTCTCCATCTCTTTTAATACAGCTTTAATGATGTCCGCCTTCAATATCGCTTCAAGGGCGCGAGAGTTTCTAATGCCGAACATCTCCGACAATTCGCCAGCCGTTGTCCTTTTCATTCCTGAATCCTCCTCAATCGCAGTCTCGCCACGTTAATATCGGTCAGCGATGTTTGAGCCGTTTTTTTCTGGAAAGCATGAATGAACCAAACCACTCCGCCCCCCGCAAGCCAATAAATCACCCGGTACACTCCGCCGGGTCCTCTGAAACGAAGCTCATTAACTCCGCTCCCAATGCCGGGCATTGGCCTTGAAAGGGGCATCGTTAGAGTCATTCCCGGCTCAATCCTTGCCGCCGCGTCAGCCAATTACTCTCTTATGATTTCGGGAAACTTTCCGATCTCCCGCTGGCATGCGCGGTCAATTCGTATCATTGCGGCATTATGTCATAAATATAAGACAAAAGCAAGTTTTTCCAGAACATCCCCTTCCTCATTGGCCTCGCTTCCGTGTTGCGCTATACTTCACCACTATTATGTCTTACGAATGGTTCATCAGCCTCCGCTACCTCAAGGCAAAGCGCAAGCAGACCTTCATATCGCTGATCACCTGGATTTCGGTGCTGGGCGTGGCTGTTGGTGTGGCCGCGCTCATCGTTGTGCTGGCGGTGATGACCGGGATGCAGGAGGACCTCAGGAAAAAAATCCTGGGCGCAACCTCCCACATAATCATCAACCACATTTCCGCCGCGGGCATAACAGACCACGAGATGGTGGCCCGGAAAGCGGAAAAGATAGACGGCGTGGCGGCGGTATCCCCCTTTGTGATGAACCAGGTGATGATCACCTCCGCCTCCCGCATTTCCGGAGTGGTCATCCGTGGGCTGGACGTATCTTCCGCTATCCGCTCCACGGACATCGGCGATTACATGAAAGAGGGCTCCCTGGACAGGCTGAAGGACGAATACATCCGCAAAGGTACGGAGCTGGACGAACTGGGGGTGGAGACGGTGGTTAAAAGGGCCGGGATAATCATCGGCGCGGAACTGGCCGGTAACCTTAAAGTGGGCCTGTACGATCCTGTGACGGTGGTTAGCCCCGTGGGCCGCGCCACTCCCGCCGGTGGCGCCCCCATATCCCGCGAGTTTTACGTGGCGGGGATATTCAACGCCGGGATGTACGAGTATGACTCGTCGCTGGCCATCGTGTCCCTTACGCAGGCGCAATCCCTGTTCAACATGGGGGATAACGTCACCGGTGTGGAAGTGAAAGTGAAGGACATCTACCAGGCGCCTTTCATAGCCGGGAAGATAGAGGACGCCCTGGGTTTCCCTTATATAGCCCGGGACTGGCGCCAGCTCAACCACAACCTTTTCTTCGCGCTGGCGCTGGAGAAGGCGGTGATAGGGATTATCCTCACCCTTATAGTGTGCGTGGCGGCGTTCAACATAGTATCCACACTCATCATGGTGGTGATGGAGAAAAGCCGGGACATCGCTATCCTTACCGCCATGGGCGCCACCAAGCGGAGCGTCACCATGGTGTTCTTCATAGAGGGGCTTATAGTTGGCATAGCCGGAACCATTTTGGGGGACGCGCTGGGGCTGGTGCTCTGCTGGTTGTTGGACAATTACCATTTCATAAGCCTGCCAAAGGATGTTTACAACGTGGACACCCTGCCGGTGCAGATTGAGCTTCTGGACGTGTTGTTGATATCAGCGTCGGCTTTGTTCATAACGGCGCTGGCCACGCTTTACCCGTCTTGGAGCGCCTCGCGGCTGGATCCGGCGGAAGCGTTGAGGTACGAATGACAGCGCCGAAGCATGACAGCCACGCGCCCCGGAAACTTTTTCACGCCCTGGCGGCGTCCATCATACCCGCGCTGTATCATCTGGAGGTTTTGCCCCGTGGGGTGATCGTTGCGGCGGTAACTTTGCTGGCCGTTCTTTGGATATGGGTGGATTCTGCCCGGCTGAAACTCCCCCGGTTCAACACCTGGGTGATGGCCAGGTTTTCGTTCCTCATGAAAAAAAAAGAGGCTCACAGCGTCAGCGGCGTGTCTTACCTTTTAGGCGGCACGGCCATAGCGCTTCTTTTGTTTCCACCGGCGGTGGCGGTGTCCACCCTGTTTTTCATCGCCCTGGGGGACCCTGCCGCGGCGGTAATCGGCAAGCGGTTCGGAACTATAAAACTTCTACATGGCCGCTCTTTGCAGGGAAGCCTGGCCATGCTGGCCGTGTGCCTTGTTGTGGCGCGGTTCATCGGCGGGTTCGCCTGGCCCGTGTCCATCGCCGGGGCGCTGGTGGCCACCCTGGCGGAGCTTTACTCGGGGAGAATAGACGATAACCTTATGGTGCCCATTTTGGCCGGGGCAACCATGGTGTCTTTCGGATAGCGGCGATGGAAGAATCCTTAAAACCTTTGATGACCGTCGAGAACCTGAGCAGGACGTTCTTGATGGACGACCGGGAGATAAAGGTCCTGGACGGGGTGGACCTGACCATAAACCAGGGCGAGATGTTGGGGGTGATGGGAGCCTCCGGCGCCGGGAAAAGCACCCTGCTATTGCTGATGGGGGCGCTGGACAGGCCCACCGGCGGCTCGGTTCGTTATGGATCCACGGACATTTTCGCCCTAACGGAACGGGAGAAAGCCTATTTCCGGGCGCGGGAAATTGGTTTTGTTTTCCAGTCCAACAACCTTCTGCCCGAGTTTTCCGCCGAGGAGAACGTGGCGCTGGCGGCCATGATAGCCGGGGCGGACAAGAACGAGTCGCTAAAAAGGGCACGGGAGTTGTTGGGGCTGGTTGGCCTTTCCGGAAGGCTGGCGCACCGCCCTGGAAAATTGTCCGGCGGTGAACAGCAAAGGGTGGCGCTGGCCCGGGCGCTGGTGAACGGCCCCGGCCTTCTGCTGGCGGACGAGCCCACCGGCAACCTGGACACGGCCACCGGTGAAGAGGTTTTCGAGCTTATGGCCGGGCTTAACGGACAACGCGGGCAAACCTTTGTTATCGTTACCCACAACCCGCAATTGGCGGAACGGATGACCCGGGTAATAAGGATAAGGGACGGCAAGATTGTTGACACCGGCGCCGATGTGATAAAATCAGCCTAAAGGAAGAGTTGTCGCGCCATGTTTGGAAATGGCGTTGCGGGAGCAAATGGCCGTCGCGCCGCGTTTTTTTTGAAGCGCACCCTTTTCCGGGATGGCGCTTTTCGTGAACCACTAAGGAATTGAGCCGATGTTTAAGCGATTCACCGAGCGAGCCCGCAAAGTAATAATCCTGGCCAGGGAAGAGGCCGAGAAGAACCAGCATGAATACCTGGGCACGGAGCATCTTCTTCTGGGAGTGCTAAAAGACGCCGGCGGCGTGGCCGTGGCGGTGCTCCAGCGGCTGGGGGTGGACTTAAAGCAGGTCCGGGCCGAGGTGGAGCGCCACATGCCCGCCAGTTCCAACACCCTTATCATAGGGGACATTCCTTTCACCAGCCGGGCCAAGAAGGTGCTGGAGTACTCGGTGGAAGAGGCCCGTTCCATGGGCCACAGCTACATAGGCACCGAGCATATCCTGCTGGGTCTGATGCGTGAGAAAGACGGAATAGGCGCCAGGGTGTTGAGCAATTTCGGCGTCACCTACGCCGATGTGCGGGAACACACAATCAACCTTCTGCGGGAGCCTTCCACCACCCAGGAAAAACAGCAGAGCAAGACCCCGGCTTTGGACGAGTTTGGCCGTGACCTTACGGAAATGGCGATCAAGGGCCAGCTGGACCCGGTGATAGGGCGCGACAAGGAAATAGAGCGGGTCATACAGATCCTCGCCAGGCGCACCAAGAACAACCCGGTGCTCATCGGCGAGCCCGGCGTGGGCAAGACCGCCATTGTGGAGGGCATGGCCCAGCGGATAGTAGGGCGCGAAGTGCCCCAGCTTCTGTACGACAAACGGGTGATAAGCCTGGACTTGGGCTCGGTAATAGCTGGCACCAAGTATCGCGGCCAGTTCGAGCAGAGGATAAAGGCTATAATGAAGGAGATAACGCAGGCCCACAACGTTATCCTCTTCATAGACGAGATACACACCCTGGTGGGCGCCGGCGCGGCGGAGGGCAGTGTGGACGCCTCCAACATGCTAAAGCCCGCGCTATCCCGCGGGGAGATACAGTGCATCGGGGCCACCACGCTGGACGAGTACAGGAAATATATCGAAAAGAACGGCGCCCTGGAGCGCAGGTTCCAGCCCATCATAGTACAGCCGCCCGCCGTGGAGGAGACCATCGAGATAATCCGCGGGCTCAAGAACGAGTACGAGGCCCATCACAAGGCCATTATCACCGACGAGGCCATCATCGCCGCCGTGCGGCTGGCAGACCGGTACATATCCGACCGGTTCCTGCCCGACAAGGCCATAGACGTGATAGACGAGGCCGGTAGCAGGGTGCATCTGCGCAAGGTCACGCTTCCGCCCGAGATACGCGATATGCAGAAGAAAATAGACGAAGTGGCCATGGAGAAGCGGGATCGGATAGAGAAACAGGAGTTTGAGAAGGCCGTGGAGCTCCGCGACAGGGAAGAGGAGCTTCGCGTGGAGATGGACCTGAAGAGGGAACAGTGGGAGCGCACGCAGGACGCGGCCCGGCCCATGGTGCTGGAGGAGGATGTGGCCCAGGTGGTTTCGTCCATCACCGGCATACCCTTGAGCAGGATAGAGAAAGAGGAGTCCGCAAAGCTTCTGGCCATGGCCGACGAGCTGAGAAAGAAGGTTTTCGGGCAGAACGAGGCCGTGGAGGCCGTGTCCAAAGCCATCCGCCGCTCCCGCATGGGGTTGAAGGAGATCAACAAGCCCATGGGCGTGTTCCTGTTCCTGGGCCCGACAGGCGTGGGGAAAACGGAGCTTGCCAACGTGCTGGCCGAGTACCTGTTTGGCGACAGGCAGGCGCTCATCCGGCTGGACATGTCCGAGTATATGGAGAAGTTCGCCGCGTCCAAGCTTGTGGGCGCGCCCCCAGGCTATGTGGGGTACGAAGAAGGGGGCCAGCTTACCGAGCGGGTGCGCAGGCGCCAGTACGCCGTGGTGCTTTTCGACGAGATCGAAAAAGCCCATCCCGACATATTCCACATGCTCCTGCAGATAATGGACGACGGCAGGCTTACCGACAGCTACGGCAGGATGGTGAGCTTCAAGAACGTCATTATCATAATGACCTCCAACCTGTCGGCCAGGATTATAGAGAAAGGCTCCACACTGGGCTTCCAGTCAGACAGCGTGGAGATGTCCCACAAGAAGATGAGCGACGGCATAAAAGCCGAGCTTAGGCGCACGTTCAATCCGGAGTTCATCAACCGGATAGACGAGATAGTGACGTTTCGCAAGCTGGAGCGGGAGCATATAGAGAAAATAGTGACCCTGCAGATAGTACAGCTCAACAAACGGCTTGTGGAAGAAGGCGTGACGCTGGAGGTGGACGACGCCGCCAAGGAGTTCATAGTAAACGAAGGGTTCGACCCGTCTTATGGCGCCAGGCCGCTCAAGAGGGCCATCCAGAAACTTATCGAGAACCCGTTGTCCGAGGAGATGCTGTTGGGCAGGTTCAAGAGCGGCTCCGTGGTCCTGGTGAAGTTTGAGGATGGCAGGATAAAGTTCTACGAGAAAAACGCAGTAGTGGAAAGCGTATAAAAGGGCCGCGCCGATCTGATGAAACCATTGCCCTTCCGCTTTTCCAGCATAGCCCTGGGGTTAATACTGCTCCTGTCCGCGCTTGCGCCCGGGCGGGCTTTTGCGTCCCCGGACACCAGGGTAATCAAGGATATCCGCATCAAGGGGCTCGTGCGGGCCGATAGGAACACCGTAAGGTACTACATCCAGGCCAAGACCGGCGCCAAGTACGACCCGGCCTCTTCCGCCGAGGACATCCGCAAACTCTTCGCCCTCGGCTACTTCGACGACATCCAGCTGGATCTCAAGGAAGAGCAGGGCGGCGTTGCGCTTACCTACGTATTCAAGGAAAAGCCTTTTGTGCGGGACATCCTTATTTCCGGGACAAAGGAAGTGGAGGAGAAAATCCTGCGCGCCCGCATAAAAACCCAGAAAGGAACCTTCTTCCGGCAAGACCAGATACCCTGGGATAAGACACGCATCAAACAGACCTACCGGAACAAGGGATTCTATTTCTCCGATACCCGCGTGGTGGTCAAAAAGCTCAAGGACAATTACGTTGATGTGGAGTTCATCATCGACGAGGGGCAGAAGATCACCGTGGGCGGGGTCTATTTCCGCGGGGTTTCCGCCTTCCCGGAGCGGACGCTGAAAGGCCAGATAGAGACCGAACCGGCCTCCTGGTATTCGGTGCTTACCGAAACAGGAGCGTATAAAAAGGACGCCCTCAAGACCGACCTGTTGAGAATGGAGTCGTTCTACCACGACAACGGCTACATAAAGGTCCGAGTGTTCGACCCGGAAGTTGAGGTGGACAAGGAGAAACGCCGCATCTATGTGGTGTTCCCCATATCGGAGGGGGACCAGTACCGGGTAGGCTCCATCGAGATAGCCGGTGACGACGTTTATTCCGAAGATGAGCTGAGGGAGAAAATAAAACTTAAACCCGGCGACGTGTTCAACCGGAGCCAGTTCAGGCAGGACATTTTCGACATCACCGACCTTTACTCCCAGAAAGGTTACGCTTACGCCAACGTCATCCCCGCCGTGGAGACCCATGAGGACACCAAAACGGTGGACGTGAAGATCACCACCAACAAGGGGCGCAAGGTATATGTGGGGCGCATCAACATCACGGGGAACGAATCCACCCGCGACAGGGTCATCCGCCGCGAGTTCCGCCTTTCCGAAGGGGAGCTTTTCAACAGCGAGAAACTGCGCAGAAGCAAACAGCGCATCAACAACCTGGGCTTCTTTGACACCGTGGAGATCGAGCAGAGAAGCCGCAAGGAAGAAGACCTTATAGATATCGAGACGAAGGTGGCCGAGCGCTCCACGGGCCAGCTGTCTTTCGCCGTCGGTTACAGCTCCCTTGAAAACCTCATAATCCAGGGACAGGTGAAATGGGGCAACCTGCTGGGTATGGGGCAAGAGCTTTCCCTTTCGGTGGACACCTCCAGCCGCCGGAGCGACTTTACCATAAGCTTCACCGAGCCTTCGATTATGGACCGGGAGATATCCGGCGGGTTCGACGTTTACAACAAGTCATACACGTACGACGCTTACGAGTCCCGCTCCACCGGCGGCTCCATACGGACCGGCAAGGCTTTAAGCGAATATGTTTACGCGCGGCTGGGGTACCGGTACGAAAAGAACGAAGTGACCATCATAGACAGGGATACCGCCAGCTCCTACCTGTTGGAGCAGGAGGGAACCAGTGATTCAGGCTCGGTTTTCCCCTCCATCACCTATGACACCCGCAACGACCCCTTCAGCCCCACCGCCGGGCAGAAGATCTACGGTAGCGTGGAGGTGGCCGGGCTGGGCGGAGACCAGCGCTATTACAGGCTTGTGGGCGAATACACCTATTACCAGTCCATGTTCCTGGATTTTGTTGGAATGGTTCATGGCCGCATCGGCCGGGCCGACGGATATGAGGGTAAAGGCCTTCCCATAACCCAACGCTTTTTCCTGGGCGGGCCCACCACCCTGAGGGGCTTCACCATCCGCGACATTGGCCCCAAGGACGAAAAAGGGGAGGCCATAGGCGGACAGGCTTTACTGCAATTAAACCTTGAATTACAATACCGGTTCACCAGATACTTCAGAGGGTTCCTGTTCTACGACCGTGGCAACGTTTACGGGACGGACGATGTGCAGAACAACACCACGGACAAGCTTTACGACCTGGAGCAGATGAGGCACAGCTGGGGTTTCGGCGTCCATTTCTTCTCGCCGATGGGCCCCATATCCGTAGCCTACGGCTTCAAGCTGGATCAGAGAACGGGCGAGAGCCCCAACGAATTCCATTTCACAATTGGAGGAGCTTTCTAGAAAAATGGAAAAGAAAGAAAAAGGCTTGTATGGCCTTGTGACCGCTATTTTCCTCATGTTCGCCGCTTCACTAATGGCCGCGCCCGGCGCCAAGGCCGAAACCAAGGCCGTGAAAGTCGGCGGGGTGAATATCCAGACCGTGCTGGACAACTCCGAGGCGGGCAAAAAAGCCCTTACGGAGCTTAAGGCCAAGGCCGAAAAGGAGCGCGGCATCCTGGAAAAGAAGCTGGACTCCATAAAGAAACTGGAGAAAGACATAGAGTCCCAGCGGATGGTGGCCAAACCGGAAGCCATAAATGAAAAAGAGCAGGAGCTTAAGAATCTCAAGAGGGAGCTGGACGCCTACCGCGAGGACACCCAGCAGAATTTCCAGAAAATCCAGGCCCAGACCATGAGGAAGATAGTCAACGACATCTCCCGCATCATCAAGGATTACGGCAAAAAGAACGGCTACACCCTGATAATGGAGAAGGGCGAAGGCTCGCAGGTTGTGGGCGGTTTCGTGCTTTACATGGACGAAGCGGTGGACCTCACCGAATCCATCGTGAAAATCTACGACGAAGAGACCAGGGCTGGCGGCAAGAAGTAATGAAGCTTGGGCTCATCGCCGGGACGCTGGGCCTGACACTGTCCGGCGGGGGTGGCGACACGGATATAACCGGGGTCGCCCCGCTGGAAACAGCCGGGCCGGATGAGATTTCCTTTATCTCCGGCGGCAAGGCTGAGAAGTCCGCGAAAGAATCCAGGGCCGGGGCGCTGATCCTCCCCAACGGGGCGGAGGCGGACCGGCCTTCGTTTATCACCGGCAACCCCAAACTGATATTCGCCAGGGTCGCCGCCCTTTTGAATCCAGAGAAAAAACCGGAGCCGGGAATTCATCCAATGGCGGTTGTCGGCGCTTCCGTCAACGTCGGCGATGGGGTTTTCATCGGCCCGTTCGCAGTTATTGGAGACGGCGCAATCCTGGGCCCGGGCGTGGTTATCCGCGCCGGGGTGAAGATAGGTGAGCGTTGCCGGATCGGCGCAAACACGGATATCCGCGAGAACACCGCTATCTACGCGGAAACGCAAATTGGCGCCCGGTGCCTCATCCACGCCAACACCACCATCGGGGCGGACGGGTTCGGTTTCGCCCGGGACGATAAGACGGGGCGCTATGTGAAAATCCCCCAGCTGGGCCGGGTGGTTATCGAGGACGACGTGGAGATAGGCGCAAGCTGTACCGTGGACAGGGCTACCATGGACATTACGATCATTAAAAGCGGGGCCAAGCTGGACGACCAGGTGCATATCGGCCACAACGTTTCCATCGGGCGCGATGTGGTGATAGCCGGATGTTCCGGCGTGGCCGGATCCACGGTGATTGAAGACGGCGTGATGATTGGGGGAATGGCGGGGGTGACGGACAATGTGCGGGTTTGCTCGGGCGCGATTATCGCGGCACATACGGGCGTTCACGGAAGTATCACGGAGCCCGGCGTTTATTCCGGCCCGCTGGCCATGAAACGGATGGAGTACAACCGGTTCCTCATGTCCCGCCAGCGGCTGGACAAAGTGGAGAAACGGTTGAAGGAACTGGAGGCCAAACAGGGCCAGAAATTGAAGGCGGACGGAGAATGAGCGTAATCGAACATCACGAGATCGGAAAATACATCCCCCACCGGCACCCGTTCCTGCTGATAGACAGGATCACGGAGATTGAGGCTTTCAAACGGGTTGTGGCCATAAAGAACGTCACCGGCTCGGAATATTTCTTCCAGGGCCATTTCCCGGAACGGCCCGTTATGCCGGGCGTGCTCATCATCGAAGCCATGGCCCAGGCGGCGGCCACCCTGGCCACATATTCCACCCCGAGCGAACGCGGGAAA
The DNA here is from genome assembly GCA_016208975.1 of Nitrospinota bacterium. Taxonomy (NCBI): domain Bacteria; kingdom Pseudomonadati; phylum Nitrospinota; species Nitrospinota bacterium. The sequence continues at coordinate 421,474 of JACQXA010000004.1, read as the reverse complement.
ATAATCTTTTTCGCCGCCATCGAAAGGGCAAGGTTCCGCAAACCGGTGATACCCGGCGACACTATCCGCATGGAGATAGACGTGGACAAGGCCAAGAGCCGGATGTGGAAGGTGAATGGTAAAGCTTTCGTGGGGGCGGATCTGGCTTGCGAGGCGAACCTTACCGCCATGATCGGGGGCTAATCAACAATGGCCGCCCAAATCCACCCCACAGCGATTGTTGATCCCAATGCCATTATTGGCGACGGTTGCCAGATAGGCCCGTTCTCCATAATTGGCCCCAACGTTACATTGGGCGCAAACTGCGTGGTGGGGCCGCGCGTTTCCATGGACTGGACGCGGATGGGCGCCAACTGCCACGTGGGGGCCAACACCATTGTTGGCGGGAACCCGCAAATATATAACTGGAAGAATGTTCCATCGTGGGTGGAAACGGGGGACAACGTTTTTATCAACGAGCTCACCGCCATCCACCGCTCCATGTACGAGAACGGCGCCACGGTGATAGGCGAGGGGTGTTACGTGATGACCCAAACCCATATGGGGCACGACTGCAAGCTGGGCAAAGGGGTGACCGTCACCACGCTGGCGGGGCTTTCCGGCCATGTGGAGGTGGGGGATTACGCGGTGATAGGCGGCGCGGCGGGCATCCACCAGTTCGTGCGGATAGGCTCCATGGCCATGGTTGGCGGCATGAGCAGGATAGTGCAGGACGTGCCCCCGTATTTCATAGTGGCCGGCGTGCCCTGCCGGGCGCGGGGGATAAACGTTATAGGCATGCGCCGCCGGGGCGTATCCCGGGACGAGCGCAACGCGGTGAAGAAAGCGTTCCACATTTTAAACAGCCCGTCTCTGTTGTTGCCGGACGCCGTGGCGAAGGTGGAAACCGATATCGCCCAGGACGGCGCGGTGAAAGAGCTTATCGAATTCGCCAAGACCACCAAACGCGGCCTTACCCTCGCCCGAAAGGGAGGAGGGGAGGAAGAAGAAATCTAGGAACGCCTGATTTACCCTAACCTTTCAAGGGCGCACCGCGCCATCTCCTCTACCATCGCGTTCTTCATCAAGTCCTCCTCCGGATCGTAATAACTGAACCGCTCCCCGTTATCCAATAATCCCCGCAAAGCTACATCGGCTTGTTTCGCCCCTATCCGCCCCAGCGCCCATGCGGCCATACCCAGGATTTTGGGTGAGTCCTCGTATTCTTCCAGTATCGCCACAAGTTCCGGTATCACGTCTTTGGTGACCTCTGGTCTCACGGAGCCTATCCGCCCGATGGCGTACAGCACGCCCGGTAGCATTCCCTCGTCCTCAAGATAATGGACCACCACCGGCGCGGCGGTTTTCACCACTTCGTAGTTGTTGACAGCCATTTCGCCTATGACATGGGCGGAGCCACGGCCTATGGATCCGCTCTCGTCGTTCAACTGCCACATGAGCCTTCTTACGAACCGGCTGGAGGTTTCCGCGTCGCGGGCGGCGTACAAACCGAATACTTTAACGGTACGCCAGAATAAAAGCTCCTCATCGGTGAACAGGAAAGACATCAGCGCCCTGGCGAACCCCGGCGCATGGCAGGAAATGGCCAGCGCTTCTTCGTACCGCCCTTCGCGGATCAGGCTTTGTAGTGTCTCTTTATCCATAACCGCCAAAACCCTTTTGTACGATTATCCCCGGTGAGGGCCCATAAAAAAAGGCGGAAAGTTTTATTAAAACCTTCCGCCCTGCCAAAAGCGATAACCGGTTTACACCCAGGCCATCATCTTGTGTTTTTCCACCAGCTCCACAAACCCGTCGTAGTTCACCACTTTCACCCCATCGGCCAGAGCGGCCACGCCCCGGGCTTTAAGATCCGCCTCCAGCGCGTACACTTCGTGGGATTGCATGATCTGTTTGAGCGACCCCTCGTAAGCCGTTCCGCTTTTGGCGGCGTAAACGCCGTCTTCAATAAGCAGAATGGGCGCGCCTTTGGCGGCGAAACGGACACATTCGTCCAGTGAGCCATGGTTGAACGGCGATTTGTTTACCGTATGTAGCATTGTAAATTATCTCCTGTTTAATATGGGATACAGGCGTCCTGCTCTTCCATGAACGCGGCGATCTGCGAGTCTTCAACCACCTCCACCGGAATGGCGAAATCCTCCGGCTTAAGCCCCCGCTCTTCCATGGAGCGCCTGTCCACGTAGTATTTTTCCACCCCGTAATCTTCCAGCGCCGAATATGTTTTTATGTAGCCTTTAATGCCCAGGGCGGAGGTGTCCTGCCCCTTCACCAGGGCGAACACGCCGTCGCCGATGAACGCCATGGAAAGGTCCTGCTCGAAAGCGGCCATTATCAGCACCGTTTCCAGCCCTTCGTAGCTGTATATGGAGCCGTGGGGCGCCTGGCGCATGATGAACATTATCTTTTTTACGTTTTCGTTCTCTTCCATCGTTCCCTCTTGTCTGTTCCGTCCGGTTTAGCCGAAAGTTACCAGCCTGTCGGCTGAGATGGTCATTTCAGTAAGCTGGCCCAGGCCGGAAATGCGGGTACCCTTCATAATGAACCCGTCCTTTATTCCCCGGCGCTTGCTGGCGGCTATGCAGGCCACAATGTCTATGTTGAACTCCGTCCCCAGGTCACTCCAGCGTTTGGGGATATTGCGGTCGTCCTGGGGCGGCTCGGCAAGGTTGGACACGTTGATGACCCCATCGTGATAGAAGAAAATCCTCTCGACAGTGTGTCCCTTGTGCAAAGCCGCCATGGTGAAGTTGTAGGCGGTGTCCGAAGCCTCGTGGTTATACGGGCTTTCGTGGATCAATATGGCGAATTTCATCCATCCCTCTCCAGAAATCGAAAAAAACCGGTCAGCCGTTTGACGCGCAAAATCCATATTTAATGGGAAAAGCGCATACGGGTATCGTTAAGATGCGGGTAATTCGCGGAAGATTCCGGGCGCAGGTTTGTTTTTTAACAGGAATTTCCAATATTGTCCATGTGTCATGACGCTGGTTTGTAGCAATGTGGTTATTGCAAAGATTAACAATACGTTACGATTCCACGCGGCGACTTTTACGCGCTTCACCGTGGCGTTTTTGCGCGCTTCACCGTGGCGTCTTTTGCGCACTTCACCGTGGCCGCCTCTCTAATTGCTTCCCCGTGGTCGCCGACCACGGTTTCCTTTCTTTACCCCTCCATTGATGGGAGGGGCAGGGGGAGGGTGAAGAATGGAAGTTAACAACCATCACACAGCCCTTCGTGGCGCAATCTTCTGCACGGGCCGAGGGTAAAGAAACGTGGCCGGGCGACCACGGGTTAGCGATGTAATGGCGGCTAGGGGGGAGGCTGGGGTGGAGCGCCATTGATGAGCGAAAAGAAGTTTGCATATGCGGACGCGGATTAAATTATAATTTGGGCATAAACGCTGAACTGGTTGGATATTAAAAAGGTTGGCTTGAATGGCCCATGAAAGCAAGATTGAGGAAGCCGCCAGAATAATCGGTGAAACAGCCGGGCAGGCAAAGGTTATCCTTTTCGGGTCCCATGCCAGGGGAAACGCCACGGAAGATTCCGACGTGGATCTGCTTGTGATAGAACCGGAAGTTCCAGACAAGACAGCCGAAACCCTTCGCCTTCGCAAAGCCATCCGCCCATTGCGTTTGGCCAACGACCTTTTGGTTTATTCCGAGGCGGAAGTTATTGAGCGGCAAAACTCCAGCTCTTCGGCGGTGTTTTGGGCTTTGCGGGACGGGAAGGTGCTTTATGACACCCTTGGAGGCTAACGCCGCCAAACTGTTACGCCTTCTAATTGCTTCCCCGTGGTCGCCCGACCACGGTTTCCTTTATTTACCCCTCCATTGATGGGAGGGGCAGGGGGGGGTGAAGAATGGAAATTAACAACCATCACCCAGCCCTTCGTGGCGCAATCTTCCGCACGGGCCGAGGGTAAAGAAACGTGGCCGGGCGACCACGGGTTAGCGATGTAATGGCGGCTAGGGGGAAAGGGGAGGCGCGAGCCGGCGCGGACGCTCCGGCTTCGCCCATTCAATCATCCAACGACGTGGCGTGGTGGATATCCCTGTTTTCATCTACGCACACGGCGTAGGTTCCGTCACTCTCTCAAAGGGTTTCACCAAAACGTTCCTCTATGCGGGACATCCTGCCGCCAGCCACGCAGGCGGGGCAATATTGTTCCCCCTGTATATAGGCGGATTTTAGCATTGCCCGGACATCATCGGGCGTGCGCCAGATTATGGGCCGGTACTTCACCTCGCATTTCATGACTTTTTACTCTCCTCTTTCCCGCTGGTAAAAAACGCGTTCATCTTCGGTTTCCGAAGTTTCTTTGTGGTGTGGCACTTGCACGGGTCTCCATGCTCCGGGTCGCAACAGCGTTTCCGTGTTTTTTGCTCCTTGGCTTTTTCCAGACGATGGCTCACCTTTGCCGGATTCTTCTTGTCTGTAAGCCCGTAAACATACCCCGATGGTTTCTCCACCGGCGGAACGGCTTTTAATTTTCGCGCCGACGCGCCCTTGCGGGCTGGATTGCCGCTCCGGTCGGGCGTGGCCCCGTTTACGGTATAAAGCTTACGCAGGTTCCTGCTCATGGGGCGGTTCGTTTTCCAAGATGGTGTTTATGGTGATCTTCAAGTCCGGCCTTAACGTGTGGCGCACGGAGCAGTATTTTTCCTGCGACAGGCCTATTGCCCTTTGAACCTTGGCGTCATCCAGCCCATGTCCTTTCAGTTTCAAATCCAGCGTCATTGCGGTGAAATACTGGGGCGGTGTGGGATTGCGGTCGGCGGATATGTCCACATGGAACTCCGTCAGCTCCACCCTCTGTTTCCTCAGGATGCTCACGATGTCTATGGCCATGCATCCGGCGAAGCTTAACAGTAGCGCCTCGGTGGGGGAACATCCCCATTCCATCGCCGCGTCGAAATCCAGCTCATACCCCCGCTGGGTGCGCCCCTGGAACACAAGCTCGTGCCCCCAGCGCAACGTGGATTTCAGCGTGGAGGCGGTTTTGGTCTTGTAGTCCGTCAGGTCTATCCTGTCTGTCATCCGCCAAACCTCCCGTTAACCGCCAATCCGCGCCAGCGTTTTGCCAGCGGGGGCAACCGTTTTCCCCGCGCTCCGCACAAGGTTCACGAAATCCTCCGCCCAGTTGGGCGATCCGCAATGATGCAGATGAGCGTATGACGCCAGAACGTTTTTGTAAACTATGCCGTCCCGTTTGCCGGTAATCCCGTGGCCGCGTTTCACGTTGTAAGCGAATATTAACCCATCGGCCACGTTTATAAGGCGGGAGTGGTGGAACTCGTGACACCGTATCTCCGCGCCGGGGTGGAGCCAGGGGCATTCCCCCGTGGGCTCCATGGTGACATAGCCCAGGCCCACCGGTTTTTTGGTCATCTCCACGTCGGCGGGTATTACCCCCGCCATGCCCCGGATTTCCCCTTTCCACACGATAGACCTGCACAGGTACATGAGCCCCCCGCATTCGCCGTAAATGGGCAGGCCGGCCTCGGCCTCTTCTTTCACACGCCTAAGCAGGCTGGTGTTGGCGGCCAGCTGGCCCATGAACACCTCCGGGAAACCGCCTCCGATATACAGCCCGTTCACCTCCGGCAGGTCCTGGTCACTTATGGGGCTGAATGGGACTATCCGCGCTCCGGCGTGTTTGAGAGCATCCAGGTTGTCCGGGTAGTAGAAGGTGAAAGCCCTGTCCATGGCCACGCCGATGGCCACATCCGCTTTCTTTTCGGGGCCGCGCAGGCACGGCCCGGTTTTCTTCATGGGGCTGGCGGTTTTGGCGATAGACAGCATACGGCCGATGTCGCAATGGCGCTCCACTGCCAGGCCGATCACGCCTATTTTTTCCGGCAGGGCCGGGTCTTCCTTCACGGGTATAAGGCCCAGATGCCTCTCCAGCATCTCCAGTTCATCGGGCATCTTGGGGATGGCGCCGAACACCGGAACCCCCACATAACGGTCTATGGCCGCCACCAGTTTCGCCTCGTGCCGGGGGTTGCCCACCTTGTTCAGGATTATCCCTGCGATTTTCAGCGAGGGGTCGAAATGGGTATATCCCCAAAGCAGAGGAGCTATTCCCCGGTTCATCCGGGAAGAGTCCACCACCAGGAAAAGGGGCGCGTCCAGCAGACGGGCCAGGCTGGCGGTGGAATCGCCCCCCTCAAGGTCCAGCCCGTCGAACAGACCCTGGTTCCCCTCGATAACCGCCAGGGTCGCGCCCTGGGAAGCGGTTTGAAACGAGCGGAGCATATTTTCCCGCCCCATCATGTGGAAATCCAGGTTGCGGCATTCCCGCCCGGCGGCGGCGGAAAGCCACATGGGATCTATATAGTCGGGCCCTTTTTTGAACGGCTGTACGGCTATGCCGCGCCGCCGGAAAATATCCAGCAATCCTATGGAAAACGTGGTTTTCCCGGAGCTTCTGGAGGTGCCCGAAATTGTGAGCCTGTCTATCCCAAACACTTTGCAAAATGCCTTTCCGTGAGGGAAACGCGATGGTGGAAACGGTTTAACTTATTTTAAGATGTTGAAAACCAAGAGCCGATTCACAACTCCGCCTAAACTTTTGGTTTGGCCCCCCGCATTCCCACTACAAAAAGATTAACATGATTAATGAGTTGGGCGAATCCTTTTGTGGACGGCAACATCATAAGGCGCTAAACAGCCTTGTAGTGAAATCCACAGGGCCGTCTTATGGTTAAATTACGGCCTGTGGATATGATCGAAGGGGAAATGCTAGTTATTTCATTCGGTTAACCTGAGGGGTAAGGGCTGTTGGGGGTGAAGCCAGGGGATTCGGGATATTGCAAAGTTTCAGGCGTTAAGCCGCATCGGCCATATTTAGTAAACGGCGGCCGGGGAAATTTGCAGGGGTATTTCCGGTGTCCCGGTTTTTGCCTGGATTTTCGTGACGATAAAGGTTTTATTTAAGATCAAGATACAGGACTAGGGAGGCGTTCATATGTCAGATACCCCGTTGCTCGACGAGCTAGACAAGGGGCCATGGCCCAGCTTCATCGGCGAGATGAAGAAGATGGCCGTCAGAAAGCCCATGGTAAAAGACCTTCTGGGCCAACTGGAGCTTTCGTACAGGGACCGCGTGGGCCACTGGAAGCACGGCGGCCTGGTGGGCGTTCACGGTTACGGTTCCGGCGTCATCGGCCGGTACTCCAGCGTTGGTGAGCAATTCCCGGAAGTGGCCCAGTTCCACACCATGCGCATCAACCAGCCCGCGGCCTGGTTCTACACTTCCGACGCCATCCGCCAGCTTTGCGATATTTGGGACAAGTACGGCTCCGGCCTTACCAACATGCACGGCACCACCGGCGACGTGATATTCCTGGGCGCCAAAACGGAAAACCTGGAAGCCTGCTTCCAGGAGCTTACCCACGCTGGGTGGGACCTGGGCGGCTCCGGCTCGGCCATGAGGACCCCGTCCTGTTGCGTGGGCCCCGCCCGTTGCGAGTGGGCCTGTTTCGACACGCTGGAGATGTCTTACAACATCACCATGACCTACCAGGACAACATGCACCGCCCGGCCTTCCCTTACAAGTTCAAGTTCAAGTTCTCCGGTTGCCCCAACGATTGCACCGCCTCCATTGCCCGTTCGGACGTGTCCGTCATCGGCACATGGCTGGACGAGATACAGGTAGACCAGGCCGCCATAAAGGAATACCTGGCCCGCGGGAAGAACATCAAGGACGAAGTGGTGAAGATGTGCCCCACCCGCTGTATCGAGCTGGAAGGGGACAAGCTGACCATAGACGACGCCGAATGCACCAAGTGCATGCACTGCATCAACGTTCTGCCCAAGGCCCTGCGGCCCGGCAAGGAGCGGGGCGCGGCCATCCTTATCGGCGGCAAGGCCCCCATAGTGGAAGGCGCCCTGCTGTCGTCGGTGATTGTGCCCTTTATGAAGCTGGACGATCCGGATTACGAAGAGTTCCACTCCCTGGTGGAGCGGATATGGGATTTCTGGGACGAGTACGGCATGAACCGCGAACGCATAGGCGAGCTTATCCAGCGTGTCGGGTTCGGCAACTTCCTGGAGGCCGTGGGTCTGGATCCGGCTCCGGAGATGGTGAAGTTCCCCAGGGACAACCCGTACATATTCTACGACGAGTTCTTCGAGGAAGAGGGCGAAGGCTCCGACGCCTGATAAAGCCCCCGCGTTGACAGGTTAAAGAAAAACGAACACTATAGATGATGGAGCGATAGACACATGGCAGACGCCACTCTCCAAGACAGGGTAACGGACATAGGTCCGCCTCATTATTCAAAGTTCCTGCACCCGCTTATCAAGAAAAACTACGGTAAATGGGTGTGGCACGAGATACCCCGGCCGGGCGTGCTGGTGCACGCCGCCGAGTCGGGCGACAAGATTTACACCGTGCGCGCAGGCACCGCCAGGCTCATCAGCGTGGACACGTTGCGGTTCATGGCCGACATGGCCGACAAGTACGCCGACGGGTTCATGCGGTTCACCAGCCGGAACAACGTGGAGTTCCTGCTGGGCAACCAGGCCAATGTGGAGCCTCTGATAGCCGACCTGGAGAAGGGGGGCCTGCCCGTGGGCGGCACCGCCAACTCCATAAGCCAGATAGTGCATACCCAGGGCTGGGTGCACTGCCACACCTCCGCCACCGACGCCTCCGGAGTGGTGAAAGCGGTGATGGACGAAGTGTTCGACCACTTCAAGAGCCACAAGCTCCCTAACAGGCTGAGAATAGCCCTGGCCTGTTGTCTTAACATGTGCGGCGCGGTGCACTGCTCCGACATAGCGATACTGGGCATCCACCGGCGTCCGCCGCGGGTGAACCACGCCAACCTGAAAAACCTTTGCGAGATACCCACAACCGTGGCCTCGTGCCCCACGGCGGCCATAAAGCCGTCCACCGTGGATGGCAACCCGTCGGTGGAGGTTGACGAGGACAAGTGCATGTATTGCGGCAACTGCTACACCACATGCCCCGCCATGCCCCTGGCCGACCCGCTGAACGACGGGCTTTCCATATGGGTGGGCGGCAAGGTGTCCAACGCGCGGCACGCCCCCACGTTCTCCAAGCTTGCCATACCGTTCATCCCCAACAACCCGCCCCGCTGGCCCGAGGCCACCGAGGCGATCGTGAAGATCATCGAGGCGTACTCCAAAGGCGCCAGGAACTGGGAGCGCGTGGGCGAGTGGGTGGAACGTATCGGCTGGCCCAGGTTCTTCAAAGAGACCGGCATTGAGTTCACCAAGTACCATATTGACGACTTCAAGGGCGCCTCGAAAAGCCTTATGACGTCAGTGGCGTTCAAACGCGTGTCCGGGGCCGGTTACGCCGATACCCGCGGCCATCTGCGCGAAATGGAGGGCGTAAAGACGACGGTTTCGGCCAACGCTCCTTCCATCGAAACGCTGGCGGACGCCATGTACGCCATATTGAAGGCCACCGCCGGAAAGAAGAAGCTGAAGGCGGGCGACCTGACCAAGGAGATGATCAAGAAGTACGGCGAGGACGCGGTCACCAAGGGCATGTGCAAGGAAGCCATCAACAAGAACATGATGGAAGGCAAGACCGTGTACGAGTATTTCGGCGGAAGTTTCATCGGCCTCCCCAGGGAGGAAGGGGCTTCCAAGTAGTTTTCCACCCGCTGACGCGCAGGGGTTCCCCGGCGCGATGGCGGCTTATATACAGCCCGGGCCCCTGCCGCGGAGTTTACGCGGCGGGGCGGGGCGTTAAATTAAACGAATCCAGCAAGAGGGCATGTGTTAAAACAGGCGGGAATCCTGGCCGTGGTGGTATTCGGCCTCCTTTTCTCCATCCCCTTCATCTACAACGCAAGCTCCGTGGGCCTTTCCTCGAACGCCTCGGCGTCGCCGTCCCTTCCCGGACAGGATCCCGCGAAGAAATGCGTGAAGGACAAGGACTGGATGCGCCACAACCACATGACTCTCATCATGCATAGCCGGGAAGACGCCGTGCGCGATGGTTTGCGGAAACCCGGCCACGGCATCCAGGGGTGCCGCTCCTGCCATCCCAACAGGGCGGAGTTCTGCGATTCCTGCCATGGCTACGTCGGTGTTAAGCCGGAATGCTGGAACTGCCATTATTACCCGGAAAAAGAGGCCCTGGCGTTGAAATGAGCGTGGACAGAAGGGATTTCCTGAAGATAGGCGCGGTGATGGCCGCGGGCACGGTTGTGTCTTCCGGCGCGCCGCTGTTAACAGCGGCTATGGCGGAGGGCGAAAATTCCGGCGCCTCGGCCCGGAACCAGTGGGGCATGGTGATAGACATCAACAAATGCTCGCCGGACTGCACCGCCTGTTACGACGCCTGCCGGAAGGAAAACAACGTCCCCCATTTCCCGGAGCCGGAGCTGGACATCCACTGGATACGGAAAATCACTTTCAAACAGAAGGGCGTTCCCGGGGCCGAGGAGCGGGCCATGCCCGCCATGTGCTACCACTGCCAGCACGCCCCTTGCGAGCACGTTTGCCCCGTGGCGGCCACCTTCACCCGCGCCGACGGCATCGTGCTGGTGGACAAACACCGGTGTATCGGGTGCCGGTACTGCATGATAGCCTGCCCGTACAAGGCGCGCTCTTTCGTCTCCCGCCATGTGGAGCACGACCCGGCGGAAAACCCGGACGCTCCCATCCGCATGCACGGCGTGGTGGAGAAGTGCGACCTGTGCGTCCACCGGATCGACAAGGGCGAAAAGCCCGCCTGCGTGGAGGCTTGCGCAAAAGCGGGGGGCGGCGGCATGTTGTTCGGCGACCTCAACGATCCGGACAGCGAGGTGTCAAAGATAGTCCGAACCGGCAAGGCCACGCGGATAAGGGCCGATCTCGGCACAAATCCCAGAGTCTTCTATGTGGGTATATAGGAGGACGCGGGGATGAACATTAAATTCACGAAAGTCGAAGGCAACTCCGCCTCGTACTGGGCATACATGGCCCTCACGGGCCTTGTGGCGGCGCTGGCGCCTTTAACCGCCCTGTACATGTTCATAAACGGGCATCATGTGACCGGCATGACGAACCAGGTTCCCTGGGGCATGCCCATCGTGATGGCGGTGTTCCTCATCGGCGCGTCGGCGGGGTCGCTGGTGTTGTCGGCCATGTCGTCGGTGTTCGGCAAGACGGAATACAAACCTTTCGCCCGGATAGCGGCGCTGTTGGCGATCCTGCTTATCATGGCGGCGCTGATGGCCATCATACTGGACTGGGGCAGGCCCGACAGGATACTGGTTCCGTTCTTCCATTTCCAGCCCCGCTCCATGTTTTCGCTGAACGCCATTCTATACAACAGCTACATGCTGGTGGGTTTCCTGTACCTGATAGCGCAGTTTAAGGACAACACCCGGTGGATGAAGATACTGGGCCTGGCGGCGGTATTCATCGCCGTGGGCGTCCACTCCGGCACCGGGGCCATATTCGGCTTCGTATATGTGCGGGAGCTTTACGGCTCGCCCCTTCTGCCCCCTTCGTTCATAGCGGCGGCGCTGTCGTCCGGCACGGGGCTTATGATAATCGCGCTTTATCTCATGTTCCGCGCCACGGGCAGAAGGCTGGACAACCGCCTCATAAGCTCTCTTGGCCGCTTGATGGGCGTGTTCATGATGGTGGTGTTCTACTTCCTGTTCATCGAGAACGTCACCCGGTCCTACGCGCCGAAGAATTACGAGGCCGCCTCGTTCCTGCTGTTCCACGGCGGCAAATACACCCTCATGTTCTGGCTGGGGCTGGGGCTGTCCGGGCTTGTCATACCCACAATGATAGTGTTCCACCCCAGGTATGGCCGCGCCACTGGCTGGGTGCTGGTGGCCTCGGCCCTGCAGGTGGTGGGGGTGTTCTTCGAGAGGTACATCATAGTCATCCCCGCCCAGGTCATGCCGCTGGAGTTCTTCCCGGACAAGGAGATAACCAGCGTGTTCGGTGACGGCCAGTTCGCCAATTACAGCGTGTCGCTGGTGGAGGCTCTGTATTCGCTGGGCCTTATGGGCGTGGTGGCCTTCGGGTTCGGCCTGTGCGTGAAACTTTGGCCCATGTTACCCACCGAGGCCGTGCATATCCCGCCCGAGGCGGAGCTGGCCGAAGCCCGGGAAGTCCACGAGTTCTGGGGATAAACGGTTTTTTTCGGCCAGGTTTGGAACAGGCCGCGCCGTTATTATTTTGTCCCATAGAGGCAGATTAAACACCCCCGGTATGTAAAAAACAAAACCCCGCTTCCCCGTGGCCGCCAGACCACGGTTTCCTGCCTAAGGAAATGCCCCCTCCCGGCATCTAATTCCTCCCGTTTGAATAAGTGAAGTTCCCCGGCCATCGCAAAGCTTCAGCGCTCCGGTGTCAGTTGTTTATACAAGCCACCCGGAAGGAACCGTGGTCGGGCGGCCACTGGGAAGCGTTAGACTCAAACCCTCAGTCGAACGAAGGCCGGGCAGTATCGACCGCTTTTTTTATTTCCCTTCTCGCCGTCAATGCGCCATGGTTTAATTTCCAGCCGGTGGGCGGTCAGCTATGAAAAGTTGCATTATGCAATGCTATGCTCTAGAATGACTCAATAAGTGGCTAATTAAGGCGGGGGTAAAAAATGGCGACGGCGGTAAGAATATCTGAAGAATTGATAAACGACGCGAGAAAATTCAGCCGGATCGACCATAGGTCGCTGGCGGGCCAAATTGAACACTGGGCCTGGATGGGGAAATGCGCCGAGGAAAATCCGGACCTGACATATTCGCTAATCAAGGAAATCTTGATAGGGATGGAGGAGTTGGAGCGGGGGGAGAAAAGCGAATATAAATTCGGATAGGCCATGAAAATATTCCAGTCCAGATCCTTTGGACAGAGAGTAAAAAAACTTTCGAAAAAGGAAAAGGAGACACTAGACCTGCATATTCGCAAGATCGCGGAGGATATTTCTATCGGGGAACAAAAGAAAAGCGATCTGAAAGGGGTGTTCGTCTACAAGTTCAAACTTAAATCCACCCAATACCTTCTTGCGTATCGAAAAGCCGGGGCGAACCTGGAGTTGATAATGCTTGGGCCTCACGAAAACTACTATCGTGATTTAAAGAATTACCTGAAAGACAGCTGAATCAGGCCCCAAAAAATCCCGTTTAACCGTCAAGGCGCTCTCATAATGTCTAAATTACCAGACCACCCGCGCCGGGTATTTGGATATTTCTTTGTCGGGGGTAAGAATCGCCATGCCATGCGTCAATGCCTGGCAGATCAGCATCCTGTCGAACGGGTCGTTATGGATCAAGGGGAGCTTCGGCAGGCTCGCGGCGGATCCCTCCTCCAGCGGTAATGGTTGGATGCCATGCAGTTCCCGCTGTTCCATGATGCTAACGGCGAAATCCCCGGTTGACTCCAGCCTTCCAAGGGCCCGTTTGATGCCCATTTCCCATATAGAAACAGCGCTTAAATAGACCTCGTTGCCCGGATCGGAAAAAACGGCCCTGGCGTGTTTTGAAAGGGCGTTGGAGCCTGTGACGATCCAAATGAACGCGCAGGTGTCCAGCAATACCTTCAAGGTTTCCCGCCGGTGAACAGCTTAATGAGCGCTTTGGGCAATGCCTTGTCAAAATCCGCGCTCATCTTGAATTTGCCCTTGGCCAGCCCGATTGGGCGGGGCTTTTTCCTGGTGGGGGCAACGGGATGTATCTCGGCCACCGGCACGTTGCGCCTGCACAGCAATATGGTCTCGCCTTTTTCCACCATCTCAAGGTAACGCGAAAGATGGGTCTTGGCCTCGTGGACGTTAAGCTTTTTCATGACCATATTGTAAGCCATGAAGTGAACTAAGTAAACAGGTGGGGCCTGTAGTCACTCCTCCCCCGGCGTTATCACCATCAAGTCGCAGGGGAGGTGTTTGGACACGCGGGCGGTGATGTCGCTCCCGAAGATGTTCAGCAGGCCCGTCTTGTGATGATGCCCCATGAGGATCAGGTCCGCGCCCCGTTCCCGGGCCGTGTGGAGTATCACGTCCGCCGGGTCGCCCTGCAAGACGATAACTTCATGCTCCACCCCGTTGTCGGCGAACCATTTCAGGTAAGCGTTCATCCCATCCCGGTGTTTGCGTTCATGGAAAAGCACTATCTGCTCCAGGTCCTCCGGCGGCAGAAGGTTCACCTGCCCGGTGCCCAGTTCCTGCTCCAGCGAGAACACGCTTATGAACACAAGGCGCACCCCGGGCGCGGAGCCCAGCGTGGCGGCGGCCCTGCGGATGGCGTCCACCGGCCTCCCGTACCATTCGTGGGTCATCGGCGGCAGGGCCACAAGGACGGTTTTATAAGCTGTGTTCATGGCTCAATACCAGTATCGCGGATAAACCCTGTCTTCCGACAGGTTGTTCACAATCAGCGCCACCGCCAGCATTATCAAAGCCCCGGCCAGCACCGGATATAGGATAAACCCGTATCCCTGCGTGGTGTCAACGGCTATAAGCGCCGTGGCCCCGCCGGGGGGGTGTAGCGTGCGGGTCCATAACATGGCCACAATGGCAAGACACACCGCCAGCGCCACCGTGGCCTCGCTTTTTCCCAGCAGGGAAACTATGGTGACGGCGATGATGGCGGAGATAACATGCCCCCCCACAAGGTTTCTCGGCTGGGCCAGCGGACCCTCCAGCGCCGAGTATAAAAGCACCGCCGACGCGCCAAAAGAGCCTATCATCATGGGAACCCCGGCCCGGTATGTGATAAAAGCCACGATGAAAATGCCGGTGAATGAGGCCAGAGCCGACCAGACCACATAGCTTTTTTTAACCCTGGGGGGGATGGCCGCGCCCTGCCCCTGGAATTTGACCAGGTATTTTTTCAGTGACTCATTCATCTTTCACGCAAAATCCGGGTTTTTCACTGGTTTACAAGGTAATGCCCATCAATTCTATCAACGGCATATCATTTAGCCAGACAGCCATTCCGCCGTTCCATGACTAAAATCATATAATTGCGAGAATCCAAATCCGAAACGGGACATCTTTAAGTTTAGCACCAGAGGGGGATGTCATTCCAAATTTGCGCCCAGCCTATCGCGCAGTTTGCCGAAAGATGACATCAAACCGGGGAAACGCGGTAAGCTATTCACATATCTCATTGATATGTAAACGATAATAAATTTTTTAGGAGGCGCTTTAAATGGCTTTTGAACTTGATGGCGTAAGTTATGAGACCGATGAGGACGGATACCTTCTCAACCTCGACAAATGGAACAAGGACGTGGCCGGTTACCTGGCCCAAACCGAGGGTATCCAGATGACGGAGAACCACTGGGAGGTCGTCAATTTCCTTCGGGAGTACTATGACGAATACAAAATAGCCCCGATGATAAGGATCCTGACGAAAGCCATCGGCAAAAAGCTTGGGCCGGAGAAGGGCAACACCAAGTACCTGTACGAGCTTTACCCGGGCGGGCCCGCCAAACAGGCTTGCAAAATAGCCGGTCTGCCCAAGCCCACCGGTTGCGTGTAGCTTCCGGCTTTCCGCTGGTTTTCATGGCTGGGGTGGCGCGCGATTTTGCCTTCACAAGGGTAAAAGCCGCGCGCTGGCCTGGCGCCGCTTGTTTAGGAGTCTAAAGGCGCGATGGGTGAATTGTCCGGATTGTCGGTTTTGTTCGCGGTCTTGTGTTACATGGCGGGCTTCGTGTTTCTTGCGGGGTTTCTGGTGAAAATCTATGGATACGCCTCCACCCCGGCGCCCTTGAAAATCCCCACAACCCCGGCCCCCACTACAAAGGGTGGGGTGGCCCTGAGGCTGGCGGGGGAGGTGCTCCTGTTCACAAGCCTGTTCAAGGGCAACAAATGGACCTGGCTGGGGGGCTATGTTTTTCACGTGGCCTTCGCAGTGGTCATTTTCCGCCATCTGCGTTATTTTCTCCATCCCGTGCCGGAGGTTATCGCCTACCTGGGCCCGGCGGGCATATGGGCCGGGGTGATATTGCTGGGGGCCGCCGGTTATCTTTTCGCCCGCAGGCTGTGGGTGGACAGGGCCCGGTACATAAGCTCCGGGGCGGATTTCTTCGCGCTCTCGCTTATCGGCCTCATTGCCGCCACGGGCCTGTTGATGAAATTCGTAATCCGCACCGACGTGGCCATGGTGAAAGACTTCATGATGAGCGTAATCACTTTTTCTCCCAGGCAGATGCCGGAAGACCCCATGTTCATGCTCCATCTGGGGCTAGTGATTTTACTGATGGTTTATTTCCCTTTCTCAAAGCTCATGCATCTTGGCGGAATATTTTTCTCCCCCACGCGCAACCAGGCGGACGATTGCCGGGAGCGCAGGCATGTGAACCCATGGCGGGCCTGAGGATTATATAGGAATAAAGACGTGGCGAAAGTAGAGACCGAACAGTTGACCGGTAAGATAGAAATCCCCGCCATCAAGCCCGGCGCCACCGCCGGATTGAAACCCTATCCGGCATCCCAAGCCCACAACACCGGGCTTGGGTTCCCCGGCGCCAAGGTGGAGAACTGGAGCGAAAAAGCAGTTGAAAAAATGGGCGGCCTGCTCGATAAATACCGCTCTCTCCGGGTTTTCATGGACATCTGCGTAAAGTGCGGCGCCTGCGCCGACAAGTGCCATTACTACCTTGGCACTGGCGACCCCAACAATATGCCCGTGGCCCGGCAGGAGCTTATGCGGAAGGTTTACCGCAAGAATTTCACCCTGGGCGGGAAACTTTTCCCCGGCCTGGCCCGCGCCGAAGACCTCACCGAGACCGTGATGGAGGAATGGTACAGCTATTTCCACCAGTGTTCCCAGTGCCGCCGCTGTTCGGTGTTCTGCCCCTACGGGATAGACACCGCCGAGGTGTCCATGGCCGCAAGGGAGATTATGGACAGCGTGGGCATCGGCCAGAAATATTGCAACGAGATATTGGGCAAGGTCCTCACCGTGGGCAACAACCTGGGCATCAATCCCGCCGCTTTGCAAAACACTTTGGAGTTTGTGGCCGAAGACGTGCAGGAGGTCACCGGGGTGGAGGTCAAATACCCGCTGGACGAGGCCGGGGCCGACGTGTTGCTTATCGCCCCCTCGGCGGATTTTTTCAGTTCCCCGCACATAGAGGGCTTCACCGGCTACGGCAAGGTGTTCCACGAGGCGGGGGTAAGCTGGACGGTCAGCTCTTACGCGTCGGAGTTCGCCAACTTCGGCATGTTCATCGGCAACTACGACACCATGAAAAAAGTGGCCCAGCGGATTAAAGACGCGGCTCACGACCTGAAGGTCAAACGCATAGTGGTGGGGGAATGCGGGCACGCCTGGCGCGTGGCTTACAGCTTCTGGAACACCCTGATAGGCCCCTTCGATTTTCTGGACCCCAAATACCGGAACCCGACCCACATTTGCGAGTTCACGCTGGACCTTATAAAGCGGGACGGCATCAAGATAGACAAAAGCGCCAACGACAGCCTGGTGGTCACTTATCACGACTCTTGCAACGTGGCCCGGGGCTCCCGCATGGGGGATATGCCAGGCGGCCAGTTCGAGATTCCCCGCGAGGTGATAAAGGCCGTATGCAACAACTTCGTGGAGATGGACGAGGAGACCACCAAGGAGGTCACCTTCTGTTGCGGCGGCGGCGGCGGGCTTTTGACAGACGAACTGATGGACCTTCGGGTGAAAGGCGCCATGCCCCGCGCCCAGGCGTTGAGCGAGGTGATGCGCGACAAAGGGGTGAACACCATGGCCATGATATGCGCCATCTGCAAGGCCCAGTTCACCAAGGTCCTGCCCAATTACGGGATAGGGATGGACGTGGTGGCCAGCGTGCATCAGCTGGTCTCCAACGCCGTTGTATTGAGCGGCAAGGTGGGCGTTTAACGTCCGCCGGGCCGGTAAAAAGGTTATGACCCTGAAATTTAGGAGACAGGTCTTATGGCTATAGTCGTTAAGAAAAAAACCAGGGGTTTCGCCGCCAAGTCCGGCGCTTCCTCGGCGGGCTCTTCGCTCCGCCCGAAATATCAGCCCAAAACGCCCCCTTGCCAGGTGGCCTGCCCCAGTTCGGAGCCCATCCGCTTTTACCTTCGCAACATAGCCGAGGGCAACGCCGTAGAAGAGTCGTGGCGCCAGCTGGTGGACAAAAACCCCATTCCGGCGGTGATGGGCCGGGTATGCCCCCATCCCTGCGAGGGGGGGTGCAACCGGCAGTATAAGCAGGAGGATGACGGCGGCCCGGTGGCCATCAACAATGTCGAGCGGTTTATCGGCGACTATGGCATACAGAACGGTTTGAAACTTTCGAAACTCACCGATGAAACCCATGCCGAAAAAATCGCCGTGATTGGCGCGGGCCCTGCGGGCATTTCCTGCGCCTACCAGCTGGCCAGGCGGGGTTACAAGGTTACCATTTTCGAGCAGTTCCCCGAGGCGGGCGGCATGTTGCGCTACGGCATCCCCAGCTACCGCCTCCCCCGCGAGGTGTTGAAGGCGGAAATAGGCCGCATCCTCGACCTGGGGGTGGAGCTTAAGACCAACTGCAAGATAGGGCGGGACATAAGTTTCGACCAGATAAAGAGCGGCTACCAGGCCATCTACCTGGGCATAGGCGCCCACACCGGCATAACCCTGGACATCCCCGGCGAGGACGCGCCAAACGTGTTCACAGGAGCCGCGTATCTCAACAAGATCAACCAGGGCGAGAAGGTGGAGATAGGCGACACGGTGGTGGTCATCGGCGGGGGAGACTCCGCCATAGACGCCGCCCGCACCAGCTGGCGGCTGGGCGCCAACGTCACCATAGCCTACCGCCGCTCCCGCAAGGAGATGCCCGCCATCTCCCACGAGGTGGACGAGGCCCTATCCGAAGGCTTGAAGCTGGAAGAGCTGGCCGCTCCGGTGGAGATAGTCAAGGGCGCCGACGGGCGCGCCACCGGCGTGAAGATGATCCGCATGGAGCTCGGCGAGCCGGACGCTTCCGGCAGAAGAAGGCCCAAACCCGTGGAAGGCTCCGAGTTCGTGATGCCCGCCACCACCGTCATCGCCGCCGTGTCCCAGAAACCCGATTACGCCGGGCTGGAAAAGTTTTCGAACGGCGACGGATGGATTGGGGTGAACCAGCATTTCGAGACATCGGAAGGAAACGTGTTCGCCGGCGGCGACGTAACCCTGAAACTGGGGCTGGTCACCGAGGCGGTGGGGCTGGGGCGCAAGGCCGCCGTCAACATAGACAACAAGCTTCGCGGCAGGGAAATGGTGGTGGAGCAGAATGGCGGGATCGCCGTGAAGGAAAAGATGCTCCTGGGCTGGTACAAGAACGCGCCCCGGAACAACTACTCCACCATCCCGCTGGAGGAGCGCCGGAGCTTCAAGGAGGCCAACCTTTCCCTGACGCTGGAGCAGGTACAGGCCGAGACGGCCCGGTGCATGTCCTGCGGCGCCTGTTTCGACTGCGAGAACTGCTGGATGTACTGTCAGGACAACGCGGTCATAAAGAACGGCCCGAAGGATTACGCCTTTAAGCTGGAGAACTGCATCGGTTGTAGCAAGTGCGCCGAGAACTGCCCCTGCGGCTATATAGACATGCAGTAAATCCCCATCGTCCACTTTAAAGACGCGAGGCCTGAAAACCGCGCGTCTTTTTTTTCGTCTGGGCCTTAAGGTTAAGCCGTGTATTTCCCCGTGGCGCCCATGGCCACAAGCTTGTTGATGCGCGCCTCGGTGGGTGGATGGGTGGAGAAGAGCGCCTTGGAGTCCATGTTGAAACTCTTCACGGGGTTTACGATGTAGAGATGCTGGGTGGCGCGGTTGGCCGCCGCCAGCGGGGCGGGGTCTTGAGTGATCTTCGCCAGGGCCGAGGCCAGCCCGTCCGGGTTTCTTGTAAGCTCCACCGCCGAAGCGTCCGCCATGAACTCGCGGCTACGGGATATGGCCATTTGCAGTATCTTCGCGCTGATGGGCGCCAGAATCGCGAAAACCAGCGCCAGCGCCAGCAGGGCCGGGTTGCTACCGCGTTTGCCCCCCCGCCCAAAGCCCCGGAGAAACGCGTCCGCGATAAGGGCCGTGGCCCCAACCAGCACCCCCACCAGCATGGCGTAACGGATGTCCAGGTTGCGGATGTGGGAAAACTCGTGGGCTATCACCCCCTGAAGCTCGTCGCGGTTGAGCTTGTTGAGCAACCCCCGTGTCACCGCCACCGCCGAATGGTCCTGGTCCCGCCCGGTGGCGAAGGCGTTGGGCGCGTCTTCCTCGATGATATATACGTCCGGCATGGGAAGGCCCGAGGCTATTTTCATCTCTTCCACCACGTTGAACAGCTGTGGATCGGATTCATGGGTAACCTTTTTCGCCCCGCTCATGGCCAGTATAATCGAGGCCCCCGCGAACCATGAGAAAGCGCCCATTACGGAAGCCACGATGAACGCCACACCCACTCCCAATAAGGGATCGCCCCCTTCGGCGTAAACTATTATTCCCCCCAGGGCCACAAGCAGTCCGGTCAGCGACATTAGCAGGATACTGGTGTTTCGCTGGTTCTGTTCCTTCTCGGCGTAGAAGGAGCTTCTGGCCTCCACCTTTTTTATGATGCGCTCGGCCTTCTTGCCCTCCCTTTGAAGGATGGCGTGGCAAAGGTTGCACATCACCGCCCCTTCGCGGTTCTGGTAACCGCACTGGGGGCAGGGGATTTTTCCGGAACTCACCGCAGGTTAACCTTAACCGGTTTGGCTTCCTCTTCGGCCACCTTGAAGAATTCCTCCTGTTTAAACCCGAAAGAGTTGGCCACGATGTTCGAGGGGAATGTCTCGCATTTCACGTTCAGCTCCATCACCGAGTCGTTATAAAACTGGCGGGAGAATGAAATCTTGTTCTCGGTGGAGGCCAGTTCTTCCTGCAGGGCCATCACGTTCTGGTTGGCCTTCAGGTCCGGATAGTTTTCGGAAAGGGCGAAAAGGCTTTTAAGGGCTTCGGTGAGCATCCCTTCCTTCTGCGCCTTGTCGGCCATGGCGGTGGCTTTCATGGCTTCGGCCCTGGCCTGCACCACACGGGTGAGCGTCTCCTGCTCATAGCTCATGTAGTCTTTCACCACCTCCACCAGGTTGGGTATAAGGTCGTACCTTCTTTTCAGCTGTACGTCTATCTGGCTCCAGGCGTTTTTCACCTGGGCCCGCAGGCGCACCAGCCCGTTGTAAATGCCTATCACCCACAAAGCCAGGAGAACTGCGATTCCCAGTAAAACCAATCCGGTCATGATTATCTCCTTGACGGTTATTGAGTAAGATTATTGAGCGCCCAGAGCGTGGGGGCAAGCCAAACCTGAAACGCGAACGCCAGAACTTGGGCCCCTGCCAGGAAATAGCCCGCAATGGCCGCGGGGGTGCCAGACCGGTCCAGCCCGAAAGTGACCCAGTATAAAAGGCCGGTGAAAGTGAAGGCTACGGATGGGGCTGTGCTCACATCCATAATAAACGGTTTGGAGGCCACGTCGAAGGCCTGTATGTAAGCGTTATAAGCGTCCCACCCATACCAGGAGGCCGAAAGCAGGTATGCGGCAAGCGATGCCGCGGCTTTGTATTTCATGGGCGTATGGTCCTCCCATCCAAAAGCCGGATGGCCGCCAGCGGGCGAATGCTATACGCCCGCTATGGCCTCCTGCTCACTCTGGAAAATGGGTATCTTTGTGTCCAGCCGTGTGAACAGGAACAGCTCCCGCAAGTCTCCGGAAAGGTTCACAATGCTGATTACCCCGTCGCTCTCTTTTATCCTTTTCGCCGCCAGCACGAGCCTTCCCAGGCCGGAGCTGTTTATGAAACTGACGCTCTTGAAATTCAGGACGATTTTTACTTTGCCTTCGTCTATGATGTCATCCACCGCTTTTTTGAAAACCGCGTAATCCTCATTTGTCCGGATGTTACCAAACAGGTCAAGAATTATTACCCCTCCGGATTCCCTAGTTTCAACTCTCACGGCGTTTAACTCCATGCTTGTAGTTACCCCGGATTTATTCTAATGAATTACGCGTTATAGTCCACTACCAAATTGCGGCGATAGCGGTTTTAACGAAATGATAGCGGACGGCGGGAGAAAAAGGAGGTACTTTGAGTGTTCTCGGGCGCAACCGGGGATCGCGCCATGCATTGTCATGGCGCCATAAGCCCCATGCGCCACAGCCCTGGGGAAGGTTTCCGCTCAGGCTTTGGTGGAGATCTTCGCCGCTGTGGTTTCCGCTATCAGGGATTCAAGCCCGCCCGGGCCGGAAGACAGGGCGCTGGCCACGCCTTGTTTTACCACGTTTTTAGCCGCGGAAAGATTTTGGGAACGGTCCGCCCGGTCTTTCACCTTGGCAAACTCGGCGTTTCGTTCGGTGGCGGCTTTATCGGCTTTCTGGGGCTGGGTGTTCTTGCTGAACTTGGAGTAGCCCGACTTGCCTGCCTGGTAAGGGGAAACCGAGTTCATCTTGCTGTAATCGTAATACTTGTCGGCCATGACATCCTCCCATCCGCCTTTTAGCCGGATTTATAAAGGCCATTTAAGAACATTATACTTTAACGCTTCCCGGCCCCCGGTTATGTGGTTAAAAAGCCGGGGGCATGGAAAGCGCCCTGCGAGTCCACGCAAGAACTGTCTATGCTGTGGTTTCAAAGGTGGCGCCGCTCTTTTGGATCATATCCACCAATTGGGCTCCTTGAGCCTTCGCCATATCCAAAGCTTTTTTCTGTACAGCCACGTTTGCCTGGCCCGCGCCCGAGGCCTGCTGGGCGGGAGCCAAACCGCCTGTTCCGCCAACCGCAGATGATTCCATGATGATCCTCCCTGGGTAAACTCGCAATGCCCGATATCTACTTATCGGAGAGGGGACTTGATTACTTTAGGGTGGTTTGAAGTTTTTTTAGGCGGCGCGGATAAGGTCTTATGGCACGGATAGTTACAACGCCGCGCAAATAATTACAAATATGCCCGGCGCAATAGGAAGGAGAGGGGGCTAGTCCGCCCCCTCCTCGGTTTTTACAGCTTCCACCTTGTAACCCCCGGCGGCGGCTATTTCTTTCTCCAGCACCGGGGCTATCTTCACCGGGGTGATGTGTTTATCCACATCCTTGTGGTTATTGCCCACCGCCAGTTTATGGAACAGGAAGTCGAATTTCTTCTCCAATTCCTCCCGGATGCCGGCTCGGGTGAGCTCTTCCATCCGCCAGATGTCTTCCTTGGCCAGGCCAAACCCTTTTTTGCGGGTTTTATATATGAACTGCTCCACAGTCTGCCCGTCTTTCCATTCATCACGGAACTTCTGTTTGATCTGGTCGTAAATTTGATCCCTCAACACCTCGGGAAAATGTTCCGAGTCGAAAATCATGTTCTGGAACCCGGTGGCCAGGTGGATCTCGGAGGCGGTGGTTCCAGGGAACCTGTCGAAAGCCTCCTCCGGCAGTGTGGAGGCGCCGTGTTGCACCGCGCCGGACATGCCGTATCTTTCCCTGGCCCGGTGGCTGAGCTTCTCCAGCGTGTCAAAGTCCAGCTTGACCTTGGCCACAGTGCCGTCCGGCAACGGCACACCGCCGTGGGATGTGCCCGTTTGAACGGATACCTTGCTTATGCCCCTCAACGCCGGGTTGATCTTTTTTAGCGTCGCCTCGAAACCTTCCATGTAGGCGTCCAGTTCCTCCACGGTGGAGTTCTTTTCGCCCACTTCGCCTATCTCGCCACCCACCGATATGGTGACCCCTTCAGGCTCCCGGCTCCGCACATAGGCGCAAAGCTCGGCCCCCACCTCGAAGTTCAGCCTTTGCTGTTCGAGAATTGTGGGTTTGGAAAGGTCCACCAGGGTGGATGTGTCTATGTCTATATTGTAGAACTGGCCGTCTATGGCCTCGGCGATGAGGTTTTTAAGCCCCTCGATTTCCTTAACCGGGTCGGCCTTGTATTTTTTAGCGGAGACCTGGAAATGGTCCCCCTGGATAAATACCGGCCCTTTGTAGCCCTCTTTTATTCCGGCGGCCAGCAGGGCCGTGGAATATTCGGCGGGCCGCTGGAACGTGTAATCGATCTCAGACCGGGCTATCTCGAAGATGAACGCCCCGGTGTTGTTCCTTATTGCCGTATGGAAAACCGCCCGGGCCACGTCGTAAGTGAGGCCGCGGATGTTGATGGCGGGAACGGTGTATCCACGAACCTCGCTCCTGCCCATGGCGTCGTAAAGCCCCTGGATGGAGGCAGGCCACAGGCCCAGCTCCAGCGCCGCGGCTTTTATTACCCAGCGGGCCGTGCCGCGGATCTCGGCGTCTTTTCCAAAGACCGCGTTTATGATGAGCCTGTCTATGCCGTGGCCGCGCAATGCGGCGGGATCGGTAACCTTTAGTTTATTACCGTCTATTTTCGCGCAACAATTCGAGATTGCCGCCAATAGTTCCTTGGCGTTGTTCACTTTCATGTTGTAATGATTCAAGCTCTCTGTTGCCATGACCATCCCCAGACTTGTTAAGCCGTAAATGTGACCCCTGCCATGCATGGGCGCCCATAGCGCCTGTAAAAATCCATCGCCCCCTCCAGCGCCGGACTTGAGAGAATAATCTACCACAAAACTTTTTGGTTTTACAGGCATCCTTAAAGATGGTTTGTGGCGGGGTTGACTTCAAATCGGCCTATCGGCTAGGCTTGTCTTCAAAACATGGGTAATATAAATTCACCTGTCTTTCCTTGGCCTTTGGCTTCCCCCGTTCGAATTATTAATTAATGCGATGAAAACGCCTCCCCCTTTAACTTCAACCGCAAATTCCCCGGAAACGCCGCGCCGGGAGGAATTCGACCCCGCAAAAGGTTGTCAGGACCCGTCCACAGGCATGTTTGGGGCGTTCCTGATGCTGGCCATGGTGGCGGCTTACGCCATTTTCCGCGCGGACATAATCCCAAACGGCGGGCCCCAGGCCAGAAACTGTCTTTGGCTTTTTCCCGGCAAGTGGGGGTATGAGTTCATAAACCGGGACTATTTTGATGTGCTCATAGTGGTCCTGCTCGGGTTCGCCGTGATGGTGACCTGGGAGTTCCTCAAATCGAAACCTCAAAGGGCCGCCTGTTTTGCCGTCGCCTTTGTTGGAGCGGCTATGGCCTGGGCCGTGGCCATGGGTTCCCAGGTTTTCTTTGACGGCATAACCCTGGTTTGGCTTGGATGGGAGTGGACGCGGTACGAGATAGTTTGCGCCCTCATGTTTCTTGCCCTTTTATTGATGTGGCTCCCGCCAGCGGGGCGGTGGGCGCGAACGGGCGCGTTTAAAGTTAAAAATCCTGTTCCCCTGGCGGCAAAAACGGCGTTGTTCCGCTGGCTGGCCGGGTTGTGCCTGCTTACGCCGGTGTTGATCATTTTCCGGGCGCATCCGTTTTACATCAGCAATTATTATGAAAACTGGCGGATAACCATATCTTATATATATCTTGGCTACCTGTTACTGGGGTTCCCTTACGGGTTTGTGACGAACCTTTTGAGGAACAGCCGGGGGGAGGACAGGAAAGACGCGGGGTTTCTGGCCATGTTGTTTTTCCGCGCGGTTTTCCGCCGCATAAAAGGCCGCAAAGACAGCCTGCGCCGTGTGATGAAAAACAAATCCACATTGGTTGTTTTGCGCGACCTGGGGGTGAAGTTTTTCTTCGTGCCGCTTATGACCACGTTCCTGTTTGTGGAATGCGGCGGGTTTTTCTCCAATTTCCCCCAGTTTCTAAAGCAGTTGACTGAGGTATTAACCAATTCCGGCCAGTACTTTGGAGGCGCCGGGATTGAGGGGTTCATAGCGTTATCGGGCATGTTCGACAGGTTCTATTTCAGCGCGTTCCACGCTATTTTCGTGATGGACGTTTCGCTGAGCCTTACGGGATACGTTTTTTCGCTTCGCTGGCTCAACAACAAGTCCAAAAGCGTGGACCCTTCCGTTACCGGCTGGCTTGCGGCCATAATCTGCTACCCGCCGTTCAACGGGATAACAACTAACTATCTTCCGTATAACCGGGGGTATGGCGACTCGCCATATCTGATGCAACTGGCCACCGCCACCGCCAGCTTAAACCCAGACGCTCCGGCGGTTTTCATGGGCATGATGGATTTCACGCTTAAAACCATAACTCTGCTGGCCTTCACCGTTTATGTCTGGGCCACCATGGCTTTCGGCTTGAGGTTTTCGAACCTTACCAACCGGGGCATCCTGGCCCGGGGGCCATACGCCTTCATCCGCCATCCGGCGTACATCTCTAAAAATTTCGCATGGTGGGCGGAGAACATTCGAAACTTCGCAAGCCCATGGCAGTTTGTATTCCTGGCGGTGTGGAACTACATCTATTATCTTCGCGCGTTGACCGAGGAGCGGCATCTCTTGAAAGACCCGGACTACGTAGCCTACAAAAAACAGGTGAAATACAGGTTCATCCCTGGCGTGTGGTGAGAATACGGAAAGGGCAGGGTATGGCAGGTAAAGGTAAGGCTCCAAAAACTGAATCCGCAATTATGCAAGCGCCTGTTGCACAATTAGGCAAAGCCCATGTGGACTATGCGCTCCTGCTGGAAGACCTTAAGGGGAAGATTCGATCCGCCCAGATTCGCGCCGGTCTTGCCGCCAACCGCGAATTGGTTCTGCTTTATTGGGAGATTGGCCGCCAAATTCTCGATAGCCAGCGGCAAGAGGGTTGGGGAACAAAGGTTGTGGATCGGCTGGCGTTAGACCTACGGCACGAATTCCCGGAGATGAAAGGATTCTCCCCTCGTAATCTCAAATATATGAGGGAGTTTGCCGAGATATATCAAGAAACGCAATTTGTGCAGCAGGTTGCTGCACAAATACCCTGGTTTCACAATGTCGTCCTAATTGATAAAGTCAAAAACCCTATCGAGCGCGAATGGTACATACGCCAGACCATCCAAAACGGCTGGTCGCGCAACGTTCTTGTCCACCAAATCGAAAGCGGCCTGTACAAGCGCCAAGGGAAAGCCGTCTCGAACTTCGACCGCACCCTGCCAGCGCCTCAATCAGAGCTTGCCCGGCAGATATTGAAAGACCCATACGTCTTTGATTTCCTGACCATCGGCGAAGAGGCCAAGGAACGGGACGTGGAAAAGGCGCTGTTGGAGCAGATAAGGGCGTTCCTGTTGGAACTTGGCGTGGGATTCGCCTTTGTCGGCAGTCAATACCATCTGGAAGTCGGCGGGGAAGATTTTTATATTGACCTGCTCTTCTACCACCTGCGCCTGCGTTGTTTCGTGGTGATAGAACTAAAGGTTGGGGAATTCCAGCCGGAATACGCGGGGAAGATGAACTTTTACCTTTCCGCCGTGGATGACCTGCTACGCCATAAAGACGACCAGCCGAGCATCGGGATTATCCTGTGCAAATCGAAAAACAAGGTGGTCGTGGAATACGCCCTGCGCGACACCCGGAAACCAATAGGCGTATCGGGATATAAACTCACGGAGACCCTGCCCAGGAAGTTTAAAAGCGAACTGCCAAGCGTCGAGGAGCTGGAGACATCGCTAAAGGAGGCGAGGCATGGGGAGTCAGGTATCTGACAACTTGAGATCACAATTTGGCGCCTTAAAGACGGAGACGATATGAAAGCGTTGATACCGGTGGAGCTTATCGAGCAAAAGATTCTTCTGATTCGCGGCGAGAAGCTCATGCTGGATAGCGATTTGGCCGAGTTGTATGGCGTTGAGGTTAAGCACCTGAAAAGGCAGGTGAAACGGAATATAACCCGTTTCCCCGAAGATTTCATGATCCAGTTGTCGAAAGAAGAATACGATTCTTTAAGGCGCCATTTTGGCCCCTTAAAAAGGGGGGAACATTCTAAATACCTGCCCTATGCTTTTACTGAGCAAGGCGTGGCCATGCTCTCCAGTGTGCTCAATAGCGAAAGAGCTATTGAGGTCAATATTCTCATTATGAGGGCTTTTGTCAAGCTTCGTGAAATGCTCGCAACCCATAAGGATTTGGCGAAAAAGCTGGAAGAGATGGAAAAAAAGTATGACGCCCAGTTCAAGGCCGTGTTCGACGCCATCCGCCAGTTGATGTCCCCCGCCATCCCAACCCGCCCCAAGATCGGATTCAAGCGGGAGAAGGAAGGGCAATGAGTGGCGAACGAAAGGAGCCGGGGCATGGCGGGTGATCAGGCATGTGATGTTCTACAAGGCGGGGCTAAGGATGTGTATAGATGATTTATTAATAGCGAGGAGAATCTCGTTATGATCAGCGTTTACAACGAACATTACGAGATTGACGATTCCTTCGCCCGGCTCGATTTCGCCCGGGTTGAAAAATGGCTTTCAAAGGAATACTGGTGCCCGGGGATCGGCAGGGACGAGATAGAATTGGCCGCCACACATTCCAGTATCACCGTGGGCTGTTATTTCGATGGAATACAGGTGGGTTATCTGCGCGCGTTAAGCGACAGAACGAGGTTCGCCTATTTCATGGACATTTATGTGGACGAGGCCCACCGGCGCAGGGGCATAGCCAACGCCATGATCCGCTTCGTGTTCAACCATCCGGACCACAAGAACGTTTTCATGTGGCTACTGGCCACAAAAGACGCTCACGGTGTGTATGAGAAAGCCGGGTTCAAACCACTGCCCAAACCCGGCATGTGGATGTTGCTACGGGAGGAGGATAAATGGAACGCCCGGTTTGGCGCATTCCCCAATCCGGCTAAGGATTTTAGGGAGGATCGGTGAAGCCGCCGCTGACAGCCGCGCCGGTGTTATAATCCAACAAGTGTATTAACTTTTACCGGAGCGGAATTGACCGGTTTATTAAGCGATTTCGGCGGGGACGCTGTGGCGTTCGCCTCTTGCGCGGCGATGCTGGCGGCGTATCAGCTGTATATGCGACTCAAACTCCGGGGCGATCCAGCGTTCACCATCCAGTCCGTAAACTTCAAGGTGCGCCAGGCTTGGGTGGAAAAGGTTATGGCCGACACCGGCAAGGATGTATTGGCCGTTCAAACCCTCCGGAACTCCACCATGGCGGCCACGCTTATGGCCTCCACCGCCGTGTTCCTTATAATAGGCGCCCTTACGCTAAGCGCCCAGGGGGACAAGCTGAACAACATCTGGCACGCTCTTAACATATTCGGCGACACCCGGCGCGAGTTGTGGATGCTAAAGGTGTTGCTTATTGTGGTGGATTTCCTGTTCGCGTTCTTCTCTTTCTCCATGTCCGTGCGGCTCTACAACCATATCGGGTACATGATCCACTCCCCCATCCTTCCCGCGCATGTGGCGATGTATTTGAACCGGGCGGGCAATTTTTACAGCTACGGGATGAGAGCCTATTATTTCTCCGTCCCGCTCATATTCTGGTTTTTCGGGCCGCACCTGATGATAGCCTCCACCTTGGCCCTTATATGTTTTCTGTACAACATGGACAAAACGCCGGACTTTCTGGCGGAAGATTTCCGCGCCGCTGTGAAACCAGCTTCCGTAGAAAAGCAATAACTGGCACTTTTCGGTGGTGTCCCAGTTTGGATCTCAAATAATAGACAGATCCTTCACTTCGCTTGCGCTTCGCTCAGGATGACAATGCGATCAACGGCTCTTATATTGTCATTCTGAGCGTAAGTGAAGAATCTCCCCTGCGCTTTCAAACTGAGACACTACCCACTTTTCATTATAAAAGCGAAAATCAGGCAAAATAAGATTTAGTTCACTTTTTTTCCGCATCACCTTGCTTTTCAGAAACCCCCGTACTATCTTTAATGCGTTGTTAGCGCTCGAAGCCATAGAGCGCTAACGGGTTGGTGTCTAGAGGGGTCATAAAAAATAACCCTTGGATAGCCGACACGGTTCAATTTCTTTAAGTTATTGATATGAAGGAGGATAGCTAGATGGGTGTTAACATCAGGCCGTTGAACGACCGGGTGCTTATTAAGCAGGCGGAAGCCAAGGAAACTATGAAGGGCGGCATAATCATCCCAGATTCCGCCAAGGAAAAACCCCAAGAGGGCAGTGTGGTGGCTGTTGGCCCGGGTAAATCTTTGGAAGACGGCAAGATCCGCCCCATGTCCGTGAAAAAAGGGGACAAGGTGATCTACTCCAAATACGCCGGCACCGAGATAAAGCTGGACGGCGAGGAATACCTGCTTATGCGGGAAGACGACATCCTCGGCGTGGTGGAATAAGCCCCGTAAACGGATCAACAATCATAACAACCCATTTAATCAGAGGTTACAGCTAGAATGGCTAAACAGATATCCTACAGCGAAGACGCGCGCCACAAGCTTATGCGCGGCATGGACCAGCTCGCCAACGCGGTGAAGGTCACCCTGGGGCCCAAAGGCCGGAACGTCATCATCTCCAAGAAATTCGGCTCGCCCATCATCACTAAAGACGGCGTGACCGTGGCTAAAGAGATTGACCTCAAAGACCCGTACGAGAACATGGGCGCCCAGCTGGTAAACGAAGTGGCCTCCAAAACCTCCGACGTGGCTGGTGACGGCACCACCACCGCCACCGTGCTGGCCCAGGCCATTTTCCGCGAAGGCATGAAGAACATAGCCGCCGGCGCCAACCCCATGGACCTGAAACGGGGCATAGACCTGGCTGTTGAAAAAGTGATCGAGAAGCTCAAGAAGCTCTCGAAAGCCACCAAGGATAAAAAAGAGATAGCCCAGGTTGGCACCATCTCCGCCAATAACGACTCCACCATCGGCGAGCTTATCGCCGAGGCCATGGACAAGGTTGGCAAAGACGGCGTTATCACCGTGGAAGAGGCCAAGAGCATGGAGACCTCCCTTGAGATAGTGGAAGGCATGCAGTTTGACCGCGGCTACCTTTCCCCTTATTTCGTAACCAACCCCGACAAGATGGAGTGCCATCTGGAGGACTGTTACATCCTTCTCAACGAGAAGAAAATCTCCAGCATGAAAGACCTGCTCCCCATCCTCGAAAAGATCGCCAAAATGGGCAAGCCGCTGGTGATCGTTTCCGAGGACGTGGAAGGCGAGGCCCTGGCCACCCTGGTGGTGAACAAGCTGAGGGGCACCCTGCAGGTGTGCGCCGTGAAAGCCCCCGGATTTGGTGACCGCAGGAAGGAAATGCTGAAAGACATAGCCATCCTCACCGGCGGCAATGTCATCTCCGAAGAGCTGGGCATCAAGCTGGAAAACATCACCGTTGAAGACCTGGGCCAGGCCAAACGCATCACCGTGGACAAGGACAACACCACCATCGTTGAGGGCAAAGGCAAAGGCAAAGATATCGAAGGCCGCGTAAAGCAGATCCGCAACCAGATCGAGGAGACCACCTCGGACTACGACCGGGAGAAACTGCAGGAGCGGCTGGCCAAGCTGGTTGGCGGCGTGGCCGTCATCAACGTCGGCGCGGCCACCGAGACGGAGATGAAAGAGAAGAAAGCCCGCGTGGAAGACGCCCTGCACGCCACCCGCGCGGCGGTGGAAGAGGGTATCGTCCCCGGCGGCGGCGTGGCGCTCATCCGTTGCATCAGCTCCCTTGAGAAGGTGGAGTGCGAGAATAAAGACCAGCAGATCGGCGTGGAGATCATCCGCCGCGCCATCCAGGAGCCCCTGCGCCAGATAGCCAACAACGCCGGGCTGGAAGGCTCCGTGGTTGTACAGCACGTGGCCAAGGAGAAGCAGACCGTGGGCCTCAACGCGGCCACCGGCGAGTATGTGGACATGCTGGACGCGGGCATAATAGACCCCACAAAGGTCACCCGCACCGCCCTGCAGAACGCCGCGTCCATCGCGGGCCTTCTGCTGACCACCGAAGCCATGATAAGCGAGATACCGGAGGATAAACCCGCCGGTCCCGCCATGCCCGGCGGCGGCATGGGCGGCATGGAAGGGATGTACTAGTTCTAATAGCTTTCTTTACAGGGGCTACCCGTCGGGTAGCCCCTTTTTTATTTGAAAGCCTCCCATTTATTCATTTTAGCAATATGCAATATTTGCCTTGTGAGGCTTATCGGTATGAGCCATGTTGAACAATTCAAGCTCAAGCGTCCGGATTCGCGAACCGCGCTGGACACATGGGGTCGCCTTATCCGTGAGAATCACTTCAACACCCGGCAGATAGGGGATCTGTCCAAACGTTTCCATGTGTCGCCATCGGTGTTTTTTGACAGTTGAACGCAACCGGTAGCGGCATGGAGGGGATGTACTAGCTGTACTGAGATAGTATCCACCTGACGCCACCTCAATCCGGGTATTTCGCTTCCACGGGGTCGCCCGACCCCGGTTTCTTCACCAACCCCTAAACCATGTCCATTATTGGATAGGCTGAATATGGAGAAGCGATGGATGGAATCCGTGGTTAGCGACCACGGGGAAGCGTTAATGGGACAGTGGCCCGTTCCCAAAGAGTCATTTTCCGGCCGCGTCCAGCTCTTTATTATGCTCCGCCGACGAGTCCACAACGCCGGTAAGGTTTTTCTCCAAGTCTTTTGTAACTGTCTGGTCGCCCAGTTTGCCCGCGGTTTCGGCCTGTTCACGCACGGTTTGCGGGGCTTGTTGTTCCGCGGCCGGCTGTTCAACCGCTTTTGGCTCAGTGCATGCGGCGGTGGACATTATCAAGACGGCGGCGCCCAGGAGCAGATGGTGTTTCATGTATGGTCTCCTTTTTTCGTCCATTTTGGCGCAGTCCACCATGGCTGTAAACCTGCTTTTGCCGTCCATCTCCCCGTCCCGGTTTTTTCCTGGCTGGTTTTGTACTAAAATACCTCCCTTGTTTAACATAGGTTGCAGATGAGAATCCCTTATTCCTGGATAAAAGAATTCGCGCCAATCACCGCCAGCGCGGAAGATGTGGCCGCCAAACTGTCGGTATCCGGCATCGAGACCGTGGCCCGGCCTTTTGGCGAACGGGTGGAAAACCTTGTGACCGCCAAAATAAAAAGCGTCGCCAAACATCCGCAAAAAGACGCCTTGCTGATCTGCCAGGTGGACACTGGTCAGGGCGGCGCGCAGATAATCACCGCCGCCACCAACGTGTTCGAAGGGGCGGTTGTAGGGCTTGCCAAGCCGGGCGCCGTGATAGGCGGCAGGACCATATCGCCGGTGAAGTTCGGCGATTACGACTCTTCCGGCATGTTCGTATCCCTGAAGGAACTTGGGCTGGAGGATACTTCCGGCGGCGTGTTCATTTTTGATAATGACACACCCGCCGGGGTGGACGTTAGCGCCCTTCTCGGCCTGGGGGAGGAGAGGATAATAGAGATAGACGTTACCGCCAACCGGGGGGACGCGCTAAGCGTTCGCGGCCTGGCGCGGGAGATATGCGCCATTTACGGGGTTAAGTGCCCTTCCACGGCCCCGGCGTTGAACATCTCCACGGGCGGACCCATAAATATTAAGCTGGAAAGCGCCGGGGTGTATCGTTATCGCGGCGTTACGCTGGAAAACGTCAAGGTGGCTCCCTCTCCGCTTTCCATGCGGCTGCGGCTCATAAAGTCCGGCATTGGCCCCATCAACAACGCGGTGGATATTACCAACTACATCCTTCTGCAAGAGGGCCAGCCGCTTCACGCTTTCGATATGGACAAGCTGAAAGGCTCCGTTTACGGCCGCCTGGCCCGCGAGTGGGAGACAATATTATGCCTGGACGGAGCCGAGCGGAAACTTTTGCCCGGCGACCTGGTGATAGCCGACGACGAGGGCCCCATAGCCCTGGCGGGGGTAATCGGCGGGGAGCGCGCTAAAGTGGCCGAATCCACCACGAACATCCTTCTGGAGTCAGCGGTGTTCGACGGGCGGCTCATAAGGAAAACGGCTAAACGGCTGGCGGTGTTTACCGACTCGTCGTACCGGTTCGAACGGGGAGTGGACATTGTAAACCTCCCCGTGGCCGAAGACCGGGCCGTGGAATTATTCGTATCCCACGCCGGGGCCCGCGCCGTGGCCGTGAGTGACCAATGCCCGAATCCGTACACACCGGCGAAGGTAACCATCACCGAAAAAGAAACCAAACGGATTCTAGGCGTGGAAGTCCCTGCCAGCGAGATTGCGCGGATAATGGAACAGCTGGAACTGCCCGCCACCATTTCAGGCCCATCGGTGACGGTGGAGATACCCCCGTTCCGCGCCATGGATCTGGAGCGGGAGATAGACCTTATAGAAGAGGTGGCCCGTTTGCGCGGGCTGGACACGCTGGAGCCCACATTTCCGTCCATATCAATGGCAAGATATAAAAAGAGCGACGAGTTTTTGTTCGAGACCCGAGCGCGGGACTATTTTAAAGGGTGCGGGCTGGACGAAACGGTGACTTATACATTCCTTGGCGACGAGGATTTCATGGCGCTGGGGCTGGCCGCGCCCACGCAGAGGATTCAGAACAGCATCATCCAGACCCAGAGCGTTATGCGCCACACCCTTTCGGCGAGCCTGCTGAAAACCTTGCAGGAGAATTTGCGGTATCAGACCAGGGATTTGTCGGTTTACGAGATATCCTCCTGCTTCTTCGAAAATCACGAGGACATCCGGGCCGGGATACTGGTTACCGGCGCAAAATCACAAGGCTATGGTTACACCCGGGGCAAAGCCGGGTTCAACACCGTTCTGCCCTGGAGTTTTGTAGCGTTGAAAGGGCTTATCCAAGGGTATTTCGATTTCCTTGGCGTGGGCCCTGTGGTTTACGAGCGCTCGGAAACGCCATACCTGCATCCGTTCGAGTCCGCCGTTATGAAGATCAACGGCGCCGATGTTGGGTATCTGGGCAGGATACATCCCGAAACGGCGGACAAGCTGGGAATACCCGGCGCAACGTGGCTTGCGGAGATAAAGCTGAGATGCGTCCCTAGAGACATTGAAGAGCCAGCGGACAAGGAGGGCTACCTTTTCACGGCCTACGCCAATAAAAACCTGGTGAACTTCGCGGAGCTTCCGAAGTTCCCATCAGTGCGGCGGGACATTGCGCTTACGGTGGGCGACGACCTGGCGGTGGAACGGCTGGCGCTGGAAATCCGGGAGACCAGCAAACTTATAGAAGACGTGTCGCTGTTCGACGTGTATTTCATGGGCGAGGGGAAGAAGAGCGCGGCGTTCGCCATAGGTTTCCGTAGCCGGGAGAAGAGCCTGGAGGACGAGGAGGTGAACGGCGTGATGTCCGTAATGCTGGAGAGGCTGGCCCGGCGGTTCCCCGGGCTTAAGATACGCGAATAAAACCACCTTCGCTTCGGGCTATGGCCAAAATGGCGCAGTAACAAACTTGTCACCCCGGCCAAGTGAAGCGCGAGCCTGGGTCTCGGCATTAATCCTGGATAAGTGAGGCCCTGATTCCGGGCCTTCGCTTGCGCTACACCCGGGATGACGTTCCTGAAGCGGCAGAACCTATTTGGGCAACGCCGTTCAGCCGCGGAACAGGTTTACTTTCTTCATCACCACCCGGGCCTGGGCGCCGTCGGGGGAAAAAGTGAGCGTCTCGGCGTAATACTTTGCCATTAACAGCCCGATGTTCGACGGGTCTGTAATATCGAACTCCTCTATAGAGCTGGGGAGA
Source organism: Nitrospinota bacterium (assembly GCA_016208975.1). Lineage (NCBI taxonomy): Bacteria > Pseudomonadati > Nitrospinota > Nitrospinota bacterium. The sequence goes on along the minus strand of JACQXA010000004.1, from coordinate 386,049 downwards.
CGGTCGGCGTTATACACGCCGGGCGGCGTTGTGAATTCCATCTCCACAGTATCTTCCGTTATCAGGAACCGGGCTGAAACCGTAAGTTGCGGGTTGGCCTCCATAGCCTTGGCGGCCATGGCCAAAAGCTCCCCCGCCACGAAGGGGATAGAGATGTTCCGTTGATGGGGCGAATAGCCCATGATGCCCGCCACCGAGGACAACTGGTGGTTCATTTTTTCCATGTTGTCATGATCCGGCGGGAAGCTGGCCTCTATAACGTTGCTCGCTCCCGGCACCGGCGGCAGGTGCGTCATGTGATGCCTTGGAAGCCTTAGCCCCCTTGCGACCGCCTCCAGAATGGTGTTCTGGTCGAAAGGCTTGTTAACGAAGAAAAAGGCGCCCTTCCGCACCGCGTCCACCACCGTGTCGAAAGTGCCGTATCCGGAGATTACCACCACCGGCATGCCGGGCTTGATGTCGTGGATCTGGCCAATAAGCTCCAGCCCGTCCATCCCTGGCATGCGCAGGTCGGTGATAACGATGTCCACATCGTTGTCCTGCGCTTTCATCAGCGCGTCCACGGCGGTTTCCGCGGTGAGGGTAATGTAATTTTCCTTGGCGAAGAGGCGTTCCAGCAAACGCCGGATTTCCTGCTCGTCATCCACTATAAGGATGGTTTTATCCTTCGTTTCCGGCTCCAGCACCCGAATCTCCAGCAAAACTTGAAATTGTAAAATAATGGGCCAGTATTCCGCCCCTTTTGGGGCGTTTAAATTATATCAGCAATTCGGTTTATGGGCGATTTTTTGAGGGGGAGTGGGGGTGGAAATGTCATCCCGGCCAAGCGCCAGCGCGAGCCGGGATCAGGGTGTCAATGACGAACAGCGAAGCCCTGATGCCGGATCAAGTCCGGCATGACATCAGTCGCTTCGCCGGTGTCGCCCGACCCCGGACTTAATTAATTCGACAGAGGACCGTGGTCGGCGGCCACGGGGAAGCAAGGAGAATCCGTCGTCAGGCGGCCACGGGGAAGCAGGCGCCCGCTGGATTGTTGCCGTCCCACAGCCATTGCCAGCCGCCCCTCGATAAGCTACCATTTGAGTCTTAACGGCCTGTTGCACAAACCGTTTCCCGCAATGTCACCCCGGCCAAGCGAAGCGCGAGCCGGGGCCGCGACCTTATATGTATTTGGAAAGGGGCCCTGATCCCGGGTCTCCGCTTGCGCTACGCCCGGGACGACATCGCTGAAACGGCGCTAAACTATTTGGGCAACAGCCCGTTAACGTTAATATGTTCGAATAACCTGTAAACCCCTTGGCGGCGCGATAAACAATGTTCACCATACTGGTTGCCGCCAACGAGTGGAGCATGGCCGAGGGAACACATTGAAACATGCGGATACCTCATTTCCACCTCGCGGACGTTGACATGAATAAAGTGACTGGTTACCTGCTTTCCGGGATGCATCCAAACGGCAAGCATAAGGCGAGATTCTTTAGCCGGTTCGGTTTTTTACCGTCCAATCCGGAGTTCTTGAGGGAATCGTTGAAAAATCATGCCCGCCATGATTATATGAAACAGGAACAAACCATGTTTGGAACACGATATGTCATTGATGGGCCATTGGAATCACCTGATGGGCGAAATCCGTTAGTGCGCTCCGTTTGGTTTGTTGAACAGGGGGAGGACATGCCCCGTTTCGTGACGGCGTATCCAGCGAAGGAGAATAGGTGATGATACGCGAGCTTGAAAGTGTGGTTCTGGAAACCGATCTGCCAGCGGCTGGGCTGAAACGAGGCGATATCGGCACGGTGGTCATGCTTCACAAGGATGGGGAAGGCGCGGAGGTTGAGTTTGTAACCCTCGATGGTGAAACCGTTGCCGTGGTCACCCTGCGCGTGTCGCAGATGCGCCCGATCCGCCACGGTGAAATAGCGCATGCCCGCTCTGTCGCCTGAACGGCGGATGCCCCGCCCTATTTATACTGCGGCGCGATAAACAATGTTCACCATACTGGTGGCCGACGACGAAAAGAGCATGACCGAGTTCCTGGAGATCATGCTGAACCGCGAGGGGTACGACGTGGTCTCCGCCTCTTCCGCCGAAATAGCCATGGAGGCGCTGGAAACCCGCGATATAGACCTGGTGATCACCGACATCAACATGCCCAAAGCCGGGGGCATGGCGGTGCTCAAAAAATCCGCCGAAAAAGACCCCAACGTGCCCGTGATAATGATCACCGCCTTCGCCTCCACAGACACCGCCGTGGAGGCCATGAAAATAGGCGCCTACGATTACATCACAAAACCCTTCAAGATAGACGAGATAAAGCTCACCGTGGCCAAGGCGCTGGAGCGCCGCCGCGACAAGGCGGAGATACGCCGCCTGCAGGAAGAGGTGGCCCAAAGCTATTCCATCGGCGAGCTGTTGGGCAAGTCCGGGAAAATGACCAGCCTCTTCCGCATGATAAGGAAAGTGGCGGACAGCCGCTCCACGGTTATGATCAACGGCGAGTCCGGCGTGGGCAAGGAACTGGTGGCCAAGGCCATCCATTACCTGTCGGAGCGTAAAGACAAACCCTTCATGTCCATCAACTGCGGCGCCATGCCGGAACAGCTGTTGGAAAGCGAGTTGTTCGGCCACCAGAAAGGCTCCTTCACCGGCGCCCATGCGGACAAGAAAGGCCTGATGGAACTGGCGGACGGAGGCACGTTCTTTCTGGACGAGGTGGCCGAGGCGCCGGTATCGGTGCAGGTGAAGTTGCTCCGGGTCCTGCAAGAGCGGGAGTTTAAACGCGTGGGCGGCGTGAAAGAGATAAAGGTGGACATCCGCGTGATAGCCGCCACGAACCAGAACCTGGACGAGCTTATCCGTTCCGGGAAATTCCGCGAAGACCTTTATTACAGGCTGAACATAATAAACCTCTCCATCCCTCCATTGCGGGAGCGGCGGGAGGACATCCCGCTGATGGTCACCCGGTTCATGGAAAAATATTCGGAGGAAGACCGCCGCAGAATAACCTCCATATCGCCGGAGGCCATGACATTGCTTGAAAACCATTACTGGCGCGGCAACGTGCGGGAGCTGGAGAACGTCATTGAACGGGCGGTGGTGCTTACCACAGGCCCCAGGATAGAGGTGGAGAACCTGCCCGATTACATCCGGTTCTCCATCGCGGAGCCCGGGCATGATGCCTATCGCATTCCCGCGACGGGGATGGACCTGGAGACGGTCATCAGCTCCATCGAGAAGGAGTACCTGCTAAAGGCGCTGGAGAAGGCCCAAGGAAAAAAGAAAGAGGCCGCCAAGCTGGTGAACCTCACGTTCCGCTCCTTCCGGTACAAACTGGCCAAATACGGCATCGGCGGTGAAGACAAAGGGGAAGAAGGGGATTTGGCATAGCCGGGCCGTTGTAAATACTTTCAAGCCGGGTGTTCAACCGCCCGGCTTTTTGTTTGTCCGATAATGTGCATTTTAGAGGAATGTATTTATTTTTATAAATGAGTACATATAGCGCTTGGGAACTTTTTTACCCCGGGGTATTTACTACCCTATGCAACGGGAATATATTCATCCCTCAAGAAGAGGGGGGATAATCCTTATCGCGCAATTTCCCCGGCCAGCGCGACCGCGCCGGGAGCGGTTGGAGCGTCCAGTCTTCATTTCACGCGTTTAGAGTGGCCGTAACCTGGTTGTTCAACTTGTTACGCCGTGGCTACCATTTTTTCATTTCTTTTTTAGCGGAGAGGGCTATGAAGAAGCGTAGGGGAGTTTTTGACAGATTACGCGCTTTCGGGGAGAAAAGCGCGGCGCTGGCGCTTACGGCGCTGGTGGCTTCCGGTTCCGGCGGGAACATTCAAACCGCCAGCGCCGCAAGCAAGAGCAAGGATTATGTGATCTCCATAAACTATGAGCTCGGCATGCACTGCACCGGGTTCGATTTCTCTTATTGTTGCGTGCTACCGCCTTACAACAGCATTCTCACCCAGGTTGTAAAACACGCAAGGTTCGACAAAAAGGACAATAAACCCACCCTCATGGCCGCGGATCCCAAAGACCCGTCGGTGCTGGTGGACGGGGACAAACGCTTCAAGCTCTTCTACGAGCACGTGGGCAACAGCTATTCCGAAGGCAACAAGATGGCCTATTGGAACGTGCCCTACGACATAAACGGCGACGGCAACCCCTATGGCTCCAACGAGTCGGTGGCCAACGCATACTTCCGCCATCTGTACGTTTACGCCGACCTGGAAGGATCCAACCCCAATAAAACCTCCAAGGATTCCGAAAAGCTGAGGGTGGGCGTGGAGATCCCGGTGCCGCTGGACGCGGGCCCTTCCGGCCAGCCGGTTTCCGGTAGCTATCTTAAATATTCCGGCGACAAGGGAACCATAGTGTTCACCAAGTCCCCGGTGCTGGACAACGTGCCGATAGTGCTCACCAACCCCGGCATATGGGAGGCGCTGGGCCTGCCGCTCACGCCTTTCCTCGACAACGAGGTGAGCAAGGGCATAATGAAGATCACCGAGAAGGACATCCAGCCCTACCAGCAGGCGCGGGTGACCCTGGTGGACGCCAAAACCGGCAAAGCGGTGATGGATTCGGCCACCGGCAAACCGGTGTCCTACACCGGCACCAACCCCATAGACGTGCCCAACTGTTATAACTGCCACGCCAACGAGAACGCCAACGGCGGCAAATATAACAAGTACAAGGGCGAGCAGGAGTATTGGAAATCGGTGGGCGCTTCGGACTGGTTCGCCAGGCTCAAAGGCACCGCCATTTCCATTATGGAAATCCACGACGCCAAGCACGGCACCGACTTCCTGAAGAACTACAACGCCAAGGCCACCTCAAACAGGCTGGGCCGGGGAGCGGTGCTCTGCCAGGAATGCCATGCCGACAACGTCATAGGCAAACTGTCCTCCAGGAAGGCCGGTGACGTTTCCGCCACCGTGAAGGACAAGGACGCGGTCATCATGCCGCTTACCGAAGCCATCCACCGCACCCACCAGAGCGCCCGGCCTTTGGCCGACTCCCAGGGCAGGTCCGGCGCGTGCCAGGGTTGCCATCCGGCCCACAGGCAGGACAGGAGCATGGCTGGCTATCCCATCACCACCGACGGCAAGAACGCCTATGAGAACGCGGACAACCGCGACGCCGCCGGCGGCTGTTTCGTCGGCCGCGACGTGCACTCCAACCCCCAGAAGGGTAAAGACCTGGCCAGCAAGTCTTCCCGCCTCAACGCGGTGGGCAAGTACCTCAAGGAGAACGTGGCCATGGAGGGTGGCAAGATGAAAGGGCTGTGGTGCACCAACTGCCACAACCAGCTCACCCGCGAACTTTACCAGAGGGACAACCTGACCCACGCCTTCACCCAGGCCGGGCAGACCATCCGGAACAAATCCCTGGACGATATCGCCAAGGCCATAGGGGTCTCCAAGAAAGACCTGGTGGCCAAATATATCGACCCGAAAGTTCCGCTGAAAGGCGAGGACAAGGATTCCGGCGTTATGCTCACCTGGGCCAAGGAAAGGCTTGTTCCGGACATCGCCGTCATAGCGGTGACCGAACAGGGCCCTGTGGCCTCCAAGGATGAGGACGGCGACGTGAGCGTGAAGATACTCTCGGCCAACCCTGGTGACTCCGCCAACATCAAGGGCGGCGCCGCTGTTCCTTATAGCGCCGCCACCCATGGGCGGGACTACTGGCTGTCCGCCGGCGCGCCCCACTGCGCCGACTGTCACGCCGCCCCCTTCGTGGAAGGGCAGGGCGGGGTGGCTTTCCCCATCAACCAGCCGGGCAAGCACTCCCTTATGCGCTACTCCAAGGGGCATGCGGGCTTGAGCTGTCAGGCCTGCCACGAGTCCATCCATGGGCTGTATCCGGTGACAAGCAAGGTGGACCTGACCACGTACAAGCAGGCCGCCGCCATGAACCCGGACGGCAGTCACGGGCCGGTGAAATGCGCCGCCTGCCACGAGGTGAACAAGGGCGGGGTGCCGAAGATAGCCGAGGAGTTGCTGTATAATGGCGACTCCATAGGGACGAACTTCGACGCGGCCGTGTCGTTCATCCACGCTACCGCTCCTGATCTTGGCGGGGCCAATCCCAAGAAGATCAAGAAGTGACCTGTTGACCTGTCGCGGCCGGAGAGAGGGTTTAGTCCCTTCTCCGGCCGCTTTTTTATGTTCAGAGGATAAATGAAAATGACGTTACGGGTTCTGTTTGCGATCACCATTACTTTAATCACGCTGAATGTTTATACGGCTGGCGCCGAAACGCCGGTGGCCAGGGTGGGCTCCAAAGTGATAACCCTGGAGGAGTTGAACCGGGCTTTAGGTAGCCTTCCCTCCGGCGGGCCCATGACCGCCGATGAGAAACTGGAGCGCAACGCCCGCGCCCTGGAGGCGCTGAAGGGAATGATAGATTCCGAGCTTTTATACCAGGAGGCCCGGAACGCTGGCGCGCTATCGTCTCCGGAGTTTGTCCGGAAGTCCAACGAATACCAGGATACGGTCCTGGCGGACCTGTACCGCCGGAAACTGTTCGACGAGAAGATAAAGGTGGTGGACGCCGACGTGGACAAGCTGATGGCGGACAGGGGTGTCACAAAAGAGGCCGCCACGGCCATCCTGCAAAGCGGAAAACGCAAAGAGCTGATGATGGTGGAAACCGCCATCCTGCTGGAAAAATACAAGGTGGAGCTATCACCGGACCTGGCCGGGAAAGGCGAACCGTCGATTAAAGATTCCGCCACGCTGGCCACCGGTTCGTTTTTCAACATCAAATACGGCGATGTGAAAGAACAGGCCAAACGGTTCGGGTCTGACAAGGCCGCCCTGCTGGAATTCGTCGCCGGGATTGTGGAGGAAAAAATATTCGCCGCCGAAGGCCGGGCCAACGGCCTGGCGGACATAGCAAGGTACAAAGAACAAGTTGGGGAGTTTGACCACAGCCTGGCAGTGAACATATTGCGCCAGCGGCTGGATTCGCAAAATGAGCCGTCCAAAAAAGAGGTGGCCGCTTATATCGCCGCCAACGAGTTTCTAAAATACCAGCCCCGGTACGCCGCCGCCCTTATGATTGTGACCAAGACCAAAGAAGAGGCCGAAACCGTTCGCAAAAAAGCCCTGGCTGGCGGCAATTTTTATGAACTGGCCACCAAATATTCTATCGCCCCCGACGCGCAGGCAAACGCCGGGCGCCTCGGCATGATGACCATCGGCGACAGGTCATATACCGTTGTGGACCGCGCCCTGCTGGCCGAAAAAACCGGCGGCGTAACCAAACCGGTACAAGGCCCCCACGGGTTCAGCATATTCAAACTGCTGGAGATCACCGGAAAGAAGAAACGCGACGATGGCGAGGCGCGGGAAATGGCGCGAAGGGCTTTGCTGGAAGGCAAGTTTGAACAGTACATGGACAAACTCCGCAAATCCGGCCAGGTGGAGATAATGCAAAAAGAGGAAGCGCCAGCCAAACCCGCCGATAGCGCGGCCCGGCAGTAGATCCCCGCTTTCGCGGTTCCCAGGTTCTTTGGCAGGGACGGGTTTTAAACCAGCTATTGTTGCAACCCCGGTTTCTCGCAGGGGCGGCCACCCGTGGCCGCCCTATGCTTTCCCTTCATCGTCCTGAGACTGCTTCCCCGTGGTCGCCCTGTAATTGCTTCCCCGTGGTCGCCCGACCACGGGGAAGCGACTGTTGTCATGCCGGACTTGATCCGGCATCAGGGCTTAGCTGTTCGTCTGAGGCCCTGGTCCCGGCTCGCGCTGGCGCTTGGCCGGGATGACATGGCGTAAGCGACGAAAAAAGGTTCCCGCTCCGCGAGGTGTTATCAACTCGTGGCCCTTGGCTGGCATAAGCAGTCCGGGGTTATAACACCTAAAAAGCGTAAGGATGACAATCATCCAGTTCAAAAAACACGGCCCTGCGGTAATGCAATACATTGTATATTCACATGTTAAAAAATAATTACTATTTTCGGTTTATTTTCGTTTACAATTGCCTCCCGTTGGTTATAATTACCCAAGGTCAAAACATAATTGACAGGAGATACGATGGCCAAGGACACCGGTGAAAAACAAAAAGCCCTGCTAAACGCCCTTTCACAAATAGAAAAGCAGTTTGGCAAAGGCTCCATCATGCGCATGGGGGATAGCACTGCCGAGCCGGTGGAAGCCATCTCTACGGGAACGTTATCTATAGACTCCGCCTTGGGTATCGGTGGTTTCCCCCGGGGCCGGGTGGTGGAGGTTTTCGGGCCGGAATCTTCCGGTAAAACCACGCTCACCCTGCATGTGATAGCCGAGGCGCAGAAAACCGGCGGCAACGCCGCTTTTATAGACGCCGAACACGCGTTCGACCCCAACTATGCCCGCAACGTGGGGGTGGATATAGACAACCTGCTCATCTCCCAGCCGGACACCGGTGAACAGGCGCTGGAAATCACCGAAATGCTCATCCGCTCCGGCGGGGTGGACGTTATCGTTATAGACTCCGTGGCGGCCCTGGTGCCCAAATCCGAGCTGGAGGGGGACATGGGGGATCCGCAAATGGGTCTCCAGGCGCGGCTTATGAGCCAGGCGTTGCGAAAACTTACCGCCATAGTCTCCAAGTCCAAAACCTGCCTGATATTCATCAACCAGATACGGCAGAAAATCGGTGTAACCTTCGGCAATCCGGAGACCACCACCGGCGGCAACGCCTTGAAATTTTACGCCAGCATAAGGGTGGACATCCGCCGGATAGCCACCATTAAAGAGCAGAACGACTCTATCGGCAACCGCGTGAAAGTGAAAATAGTGAAGAACAAGATGGCGCCCCCATTCCGCGAAGCCGAGGTGGACATGGTGTTCGGCGAGGGCATCTCCCGCGAGGGGGATCTGGTGGACCTGGGCGTGGCGCACGGGTTCATCCAGAAGTCCGGCGCGTGGTTCTCCTACGGTACCGAGCGCATAGGGCAGGGCAAGGAGAACTCCAAAAAATTCCTGCGCGATTATCCCGACACCGCCATGGAGCTGGAGAACAAACTGCGGGAGAAGCTGGGTTTGCCGATGATGGCCGAGAAAGCCGCGGCGGCAAAATAATCCAGGCATAACGCGCCGGGCGCCAGGCATATTGTGAATGGCGGATAATAGCGGAAAACTTTCCTGCCGGGGCCGGGCTTTAAAAATCCTGGCCCGCCGGGCCCATTCGGTTTGGGAGCTGAGGGCGAAACTTCTGGCGGCGGAATACGGGCCGCCGGAGGTGGAGCAGGTAATCCATCGGCTTCTGGAAGGCGGGTTTCTCAATGATGCGGAGTACTGCCGGCGATACGCCGCCGGCAGGGTGGACCGGATGCGGGTTGGGCCCGGTAAACTGAGGCGGGAACTGGCCGCCAAAGGGTTTGACGGGCAGTTGATAGATGAGACCGTAAGCGCGCTGTTTGGCGAGGCGGAGGAAGAATACGCGGTGGCTTTGGAAGCGGCTAAAAAGAAATTCCGGTTTTTAAAGCCCGGGGCCGACGCTAAAACCCGCAAGCGGAAGATTTTCGACCACCTGGTGCGCCGGGGGTTCTCTATGGATACCGCCCGCCGGGTGGTTTTCGAGCGGTTCGGCGATGTGGAGGGGATTACGGAATGACTTTTTCCACCTTACCCTCGTGGTTCCTGCTTGCCTACGCATTCATCATCGGCGCCTGCGCGGGCAGTTTCCTTAACGTGGTCATATACCGGCTTCCCATGGGCCGCTCCATCGTCCGCCCTGGCTCCCACTGTTTCGCCTGCGGCTCCCCCGTGCGCTGGAGTGACAATATCCCGCTGGTAAGCTGGCTTGTGTTAATGGGTTTTTGCAGGGATTGCGGCCAGCCCATATCCCCCCGGTATTTTTTCGTGGAGCTTCTCACCGCCCTTATAACCCTGAACGTGGTGGCGGTTCATGGGTTCACAATGATGGCGGCGCTGTATTGCCTGTTCGCCTGGGGCCTTATAGCCATCACTTTTATAGACCTGGATTTCCAGATAATCCCCGATGAGATTTCGCTGGGCGGCGCCCTGCTGGGGCTAATGGTGTCGCCATTATTGCCCCTGGGGTTTTATGGGGCCATCACCGGCGCCTTGGCGGGGGGCGGCATATTTTTCGCCATCGCCACGCTGTATCCCGGCGGCATGGGCGGCGGCGACATAAAACTGATGGCCGCCGTGGGCGCTTTTTTAGGGTGGAAACTCACCTTGCTCACCATACTGCTAGGCTCTGTTACAGGCGCCATCATCGGCGTTACGGCCATCGTGGCTTTTGGCCGTGGCAGGAAAGACAAGATCCCCTTCGGCCCGTTCCTTGCCGCTGGAGCGGTTACGGCCATGCTGTGGGGCGACAAACTGGTGGGCGCCTATCTTGCCTCTATTGGCGTTCAAGGATAATAGCCCTGCCATGCCGGGCTTGACATTAAGCCCGTGGCTGGTAATGTTTTATTGGACTTGCGGTGAAACATCAGGGAGTGGTTCCGATGGGCGCTAAATTCAAGGTATTTCAAACGGCCCTGGCGGCGGCGTTTATAGCCCTCCTCACCGGAACCTTTGCCCCGGCCCAAACCATGTACAAATGGGTGGACGACCAGGGAAATGTCCATTTCGCCGATACACCGGCGGGCATCCCCCCGAAATACCGCAACCAGGTGGTCACTGAGGAGTTCAAGAAACGCAAAGAGCCAGCTCCAAAACCGGAGGAGGCCCAACCCTCCGAAGGGGGAATGCTTACCTCCGCAGAGGTTAAAAAAGCCGAGGAGGAGAAAAAGCTTAAGCGGTATGAAATCCCGTACAAGGCTTATGAGGGTACCGCGCGCCGCATAATTATTCCCGTAAGGTTCAACAACTCCATAACCGTGGACATGGTGCTGGATACGGGCGCGCCGGGCCTTGTAATCTCCCCCCGCCTCGCCGAGAAGCTGGGGCTATTCGATAAGAAAGACGGCCTGCTGTACACCCAGGCCGGCGGCATCGGTGGCACGGTTCCGGCGGCGCTCACCATAATTGACACCCTGCAAGTAGGGGACGCGGTGGATCATTTCATCCCCACCACCATCACGCCGTCCATCTCCGGGTCGTTCGAGGGGCTTGTGGGGATGGATTTCATGTCCAACTTCTCGGTCACCATCAACACCCAGCGCAGGAAACTGATATTGGAGGAACTGCCGCCATCCGCCAGCCGCCCAGGCGGTCACGACGAGGCCTGGTGGAAAATAAACTTTTATAATTTCGCCGAAACCAGGAAAGACTGGGAGGAATTCCTCAAATGGCTAAAGGAGCAGGAAAGTTCCACAACCATAATGAGCAAGCTTGAAAAGATAAAGCTGTATCGCGGTTTCGCCGAACGGCAATACACCGAAGCCGATAAACTGTTCAGCAAGCTGGACAACTACGCCTCCCGCAACTCAGTTCCCATGAACTGGCGGAAATACTGAATGAAGGTCGCCGCCATCCAGTTATCCGCCGGGACGGACACATCGCAGGCCGTGGAGAAGGCGCTGGGGTTTGTGCGCCAGGCGGCGGCGGAGGGGGCGCGGTTAGTGGCGCTTCCCGAATATTTCACCTATTACGGGCCGGAGGAAACCTGGGCCGGTGTGGCAAAGCAGGGTGAGGATATCCTTTCAGTATTTGGCGCGGCGTCGCGTGAGCTTGGCGTATTTATATTGGCCGGTTCGGTTCTGCTTCCATCGGGAGAGCCGGATAAATCCCAAAACGTTTCTGTCATGTTCGGCCCGGATGGAAAAGGGCTGGCCCGATATGCCAAGACCCATCTTTTCGACGCGGACACAGAGGCTGGAAGTTACCGGGAAAGCCGGTGGCTCACCCCGGGTGATGGGCCGAAAACAACGGTGGTGGACGATTGGACTCTGGGGTTTTCGCTCTGTTTCGAACTCAGGTTCCCCGGACATTTCACGACGCTAAGGCATATGGGGGCGCACATTATCGCCGTGCCATCCGCTTTCACCGGGGAAACAGGCGAAGAGCACTGGCTGACCTTGGTAAAGTGCAGGGCCATGGACAGCCAGTGTTACATGCTGGCTCCAGCTTTGGCCGGGCGCGTTGGCCCCAAGCGCTGTTTTGGCCACACCGTAATTGTGGATCCCTGGGGCCGCGTTTTAAATCTTCTTGAAACTGGTGAGGGGGTAGCCTTGGCCGACGTTTCGCTTGAAACTGTAGTGAACATAAGAAAAGCTATGCCATTGTACCTGGACCCGGTTTGAAGATTGGGCGCAATAGAGGTTTTTCAACTAGAATATATGATAGGTCATGGCGAAGAATGGTGTGGTGGATATTTGGGCGGCGCCTCGGGTTGCGCCGGATAACTCAATCCAGGACCGGGACAGGAGGTATAAATGCCAAGAACCGTAAGTGACAAGGTGGTGGATTATCTCTGCGCGCTTTACAACGCGGAAATAGGCGCAATCGGTATTTACATGGATCAGCACGTGAAGCTGGACAACGCCGGCTTTTCAAAACTGGCCGAGGGGCGCAAGGAGGACGCCAAGGAGGAGATGCGTCACGCCGAAATGCTGGCTGAACGGATAACCTATCTGGGCCGCAACGTTAAATATTCCAAGCATGAGATCCCCAGGGAGGAAATGGTGGAGATCGCCGATATGCTTAGGTGGAACATACAGCTTGAGAACGAGGCTATAGAGATGTACAACGAGGGCATCCGGCTATGCGCCGCCGAGAATGACAATGGCTCGCGTCTTCTGATGGAAGGGATTTTGCGTGACGAGGAAAAACACCTGGGCACTTCGGAAACGCAACTGGAAAACCTGGAAAAATACGGGACACATTACATAGTCGGCCAACTTATGTAACCGGTCCGGGAGTATGGCGGCCCGCCGGGCGCTAAAGGTTATAACGCCAGGCCACTTGAGAGGCTTGATAAAAGCTCTACGGCTAAATTTAAGGGCTGGCTTCCTGCCTCTCTCCCATTTTGATAATATATCCGCCGGACCGTTTCGTTGCTCAACCACTAACCAGGAGCGAACCTTGTCATGACCGAAGCTGGCGCCATACAGTCCATGTCCACCGAACGAAGGATCTTCCCTCCTTCAGCGGAATTCTCTTCAAAAGCCTGGATAAAAAGCCTGGATGAGTACCGGGAGCTATACAAAAACTCCATCGAAGACCCGGATGGGTTCTGGGCCGGACGGGCCGGGCAAAGCCTGGTATGGACAAAGAAATGGAACCGTGTGCGCCAGTATGATTTTATAAACGCCAGCATAAAATGGTTCGAGGGCGGGGAACTGAACGTTTCCTATAACTGTCTGGACCGTCACCTGGCCACCCGGGGAGACAAGATAGCCATTCTTTGGGAGGGGGACCATACCACCGAATCCAAAGCCATCACCTATAGACAGCTTCACACAGAGGTGGTGAAATTCGCCAACGTCCTAAAGAAACATGGCATAGAAAAAGGCGACCGGGTGACCATATACCTGGGAATGATACCGGAGCTGGCCGTGGCCATGCTGGCCTGCGCCCGTATTGGCGCTATCCATAGCGTGGTGTTCGGCGGGTTCTCGGCCGAATCTCTACGGGACCGGATCCACGATTGCGAGTCCAAGCTGGTAATCACCGCGGATGGAAGCTACCGGGCGGGCAAGGTTATAGAGCTGAAAAAAGCGGCGGACACCGCCGCGGCCCAATGCCCCTCGGTGAAGCAGATGATTATCGTCCGCCGCACGAACCACGAGGTGGACTGGGTGAAAGGGCGGGACATATGGTGGGAAGACGCCATGGCCAACGCCAGCGCCGATTGCCCACCGGTGAGCAACAACGCCGAGGACCCGCTTTTTATCCTCTACACTTCCGGCTCCACCGGCAAACCCAAGGGGGTTCTGCACACCACCGGCGGATACCTCCTGTACACCCACGAGACGTTCAGGTATATCTTCGACTATCACGAGGACGACATATTCTGGTGTACAGCAGACATAGGCTGGATAACCGGCCACAGTTACGTGGTGTACGGGCCTCTTTCCAACGGCGCCACAACCCTTATGTTTGAGGGGGTCCCCACCTATCCCGAGCCGGACCGGTTCTGGAAAGTGGTGGAGAAGTACAAGGTGACGATTTTTTACACGGCCCCCACGGCCATCCGCGCCGTAGCCCGGGAAGGGGAAAAATGGCCCGCCGGGTGCGACCTTTCATCGTTGCGGCTTTTGGGTACAGTGGGGGAACCCATAAACCCCGAGGCGTGGATGTGGTATCACAACCATGTGGGCAGGGAGACATGCCCCATAGTTGACACCTGGTGGCAAACCGAGACCGGCGGCATACTTATCACTCCGTTGCCTGGCGCCGTGGCCACAAAGCCAGGCTCGGCCACTTTGCCTTTTTTCGGCGTGGAGCCTGAAGTGATAAAACAAGACGGTTCCCCGGCGGCGGTGAACGAGGGCGGGTATCTTGTCATAAAATCCTCGTGGCCCGGCCAGATGCGCACGGTGTACGGCCATCACGAAAGGTTCCGCGAAACCTATTTCTCCCAATACCCCGGGAAATATTTCACAGGCGACGGCGCCAGGGTGGATGAAGACGGATATTACTGGCTCATGGGCCGGGTGGACGACGTTATAAACGTGGCCGGGCATCGTATTGGCACGGCGGAGGTGGAATCGGCCCTGGTGTCTCACGACCTGGTGGCGGAAGCGGCGGTGGTGGGTTACCCGCACGACATCAAGGGGCAGGGGATATACGCCTTTGTCACCTTGAACCAGGGGGTGGACCCAGCGGCTCCGGAGTTGAAGAAGAAACTGAGCGACCATGTGTCCAAAGAGATAGGCCCCATCGCCAAGCCGGACGTAATCCAGTTCGCCCCCGGCTTGCCCAAAACCCGGTCCGGCAAGATAATGCGCAGGATTTTGCGCAAGATCGCCGAGAACGACCTTGCGAATTTGGGGGATACCTCTACCTTGGCCGATCCTTCGGTGGTGGATGTTCTTGTATCTCACCGGCCCAGGAATTGAAATGGAATACACGCTGTGAGACGCTCAAAATATAATACGGTGGGCGGGGCGCTGTGCGTTTTAGCGCTGGCGCTTGTGGCCGGTTGCGGATACGCGCTGGTGGGTAAGGGAAGCGCCTTACCGCAGGATGTGCGAAGCGTGTCCATCCCCCTGTTCGAAAACAAGACCGGCGAGCCGGAGCTGGACTCCATCGTTACCCGCGCCGTGAAAGACGAGTTCATCCGGGACGGCAGGCTGAAAGTGGATGATTCCGGCGCGGCTGACACCCTTCTTGTAGGCTCCATAGAGTCTTACAGCCTCCAGCCCGTGGCCTATTCATCGGACAACGTGGCCACCGAATATATCGTGAGCCTGGATATCCAGATAACCCACCGTTACGCCCGCAGGGAAAAAACGCTGACCAAACAAAGGGTGGCCATCACATGGCGGTATGTATCCCAAAGCGCCATCGCCGCCGCGGAGAGCCAGCGGCTTGCCGCCACCGAAGACGCCGCCAAACGCGCCGCCGAGACGCTGGTCTCCGTGGTGGTGGAGGCGTTTTAAACAGGACTTGTCACCAATCAAGCGAGGCGGACCATGGCAGGTTTAACCTGATCTAACGTGGTGGTATAACAGATACATGAATAGTAGTGATTTCGATACTGGCGTTAAATTGGAGAACCTGCCATAAAAGCTGTTGAAGGCAACCTCACCGGTTTAAAGCCGTCGCAGATAAGGGCGCTTGAAAGGCTTTACAGGCGCAAGACGCAGGCGGACGTGGTGGCGCCGCCGGAGCTTATCCTCACCTTAAGCAGGATATCCCGCGAACTGGGCAGGCAGGTGGGGCTGGTGATGGACCGGCGCGGCAAGGTGGAATATGTCATAGCCGGGGATCAAAGCCAGATAGTGATCCCATCGCTGAGCAGGTTGCGTTCCGGCACGGGAAGGTTGAGGGGTTTTCGTGTCATCCATACCCATTTGAAAGACGAGCCGCTCTCCAAGGAAGACCTGACGGACCTGGCCATGTTGCGGCTGGACTTGATAATGGCCGTGGCCGTGGCGCCCGACGGCGACCCGCAAAACCTGTATTCCGCCCATCTGAACCCGGATCCTGACGCGCCGGAACCCTGGATAACCCTGCCTTCCACGCGATATCCCGATACCGGGGTGAGGTTCGCCGACATCATAAAGTCGCTGGAGGAGGATTTCGCCCGGCGGGACACGCGCAAAGAAGAAAAAGGTTCATTGCGGGCCCTGCTGGTGCACATATCCAGCCTGCCCAAAGCCGACGCTGAGGAGCGCCTGTACGAACTTTCAGAACTGGCCCGCACGGAGCAGATTATCCCGGTGGACAGGGTGATCTATCGAGGTTCTCCCAACCCCCAGAATCTCCTTGGCTCCGGCAGGGTGAAAGACGTTATCATCCGCTCCATGGCGCTCAACGCCGACATGATACTTTTCGACCAGGAGCTTACCCCCGCGCAGGCGCGGTTTATAGGAAATATCACGGATATGCCGACCTTGGACCGCACCCAGCTTATCCATCGCATCTTCGCCCGAAGGGCCCATTCCACCGATGGCAAGTTAAGGGTGGAACTGGCCCGCCTGAAATATTCCCTGCCCAGGGTGGGGTTGAAAGACGACGCCCTCTCCCGCATCCGGGGCGGCATAGGCATGAAAGGCCCCGGTGAAACATCCATGGAGATCACCCGCCGCCGGTTGAGGGAGAGGATAAACCGGGCCGAGACGGCTCTGAAAAAACTCGGGCACGGCAGGGAGCAGAGGCGTAGCCTGAGAAAGCGCTCCGGCGTGCCGCAGATAGCGGTGATAGGCTACACCAACGCCGGTAAATCCACCCTGCTCAACGCTCTCACAAAAAGCTCGGTGCTGGTGGAGGACAAGCTGTTCGCCACGCTGGACCCCACCTCGCGCCGCATCCGGTTCCCGAAGAATATGGACGTGGTCATATCCGACACTGTTGGCTTCATCCGCGACCTGCCCGACGAGTTGCTGGACGCGTTCCGCTCCACCCTTGAAGAGTTGAAAGACGCGGATATCCTTATCCATCTGGTGGACATCTCCGCCCCGGATTTTGAGAAACAGATCCGCGCGGTGGAAGAAGTGCTTGAACGTATAGGGCTGGACAAGATACCCAGAAAAACAGTGTTCAATAAGGTGGACAGGGTGGATACCGGGACCGTGATGGATTTAACCCAACGGTTCGACGCCATACCCATCAGCGCCGCCGGGCGGCGGGGGCTTAACCGGCTTACTGAAGAACTGGTGAAAGAGATAGTCAAGGGCGCGGGCGAAGCGCCGGAGTTAAAAAAGCCGGAAGATGGATTCTAAGGAAAAGTCTTAGTCCAGCTTGCGGTTGCGCCAGGCCGGGCATATATTCCGTAGGATGGAAACCGCGCTTGAGGGAGCCGGTTCGTAACTTTCACATTCCACCCCTGTGATGTTTTACTTTGGCCGAAACGGCTGGTAAACTCTACAGGTTCCGATTTTGGAGATGATATGACCATACCCGATACAAACGGCCATTTCGGGCAATTCGGCGGCAGGTACGTTATTGAAACCCTGATGCCCGCCCTTTTGCGGCTGGAGGCCGAGTTTGACAAGGCCCTGAAGGACTCGAAGTTTTTAAGGAAGCTGGAGCGGTACCGCTCCACATACATAGGCAGGCCCACGCCCCTTTATTTCGCCGAGAAACTCACGAAACGGCTGGGCGGGGCCAGGGTTTATCTAAAGAGGGAAGACCTGGCCCATACAGGCTCCCACAAGATAAACAACACCATCGGCCAGGGCCTTCTGGCCCTGCGGATGAAGAAGAAAAGGATCATCGCCGAGACCGGCGCGGGCCAGCATGGGGTGGCAACGGCCACTGCGGCGGCGCTTTTTGGATTGAAGTGCGACGTGTACATGGGCTCCAAGGACATGGAGCGGCAGAAGATAAACGTGTTCCGCATGAAGCTTCTGGGGGCCGACGTTATCCCCGTTGATGTGGGCACGAAGACCCTCAAGGAAGCATCCAGCGAAGCCATCCGCGACTGGATAGCCACCAGCGACCATACGAACCTGGTAATCGGTTCGGTGATAGGCCCGCATCCGTTCCCGAAAATTGTGAGGGAGTTCCAAAGCGTTATCGGGCACGAGACCCGGTTCCAGATAATGGTGAAAGAAGGGCGCCTGCCGGACAAGATAATCGCCTGCGTGGGGGGCGGCAGTAACTCCATGGGCATATTCCATCCGTTCGCTCACGATGACGAGGTGGAGCTTATCGGCGTGGAAGCGGGCGGGCTTGGCATTTCCACAGGAAAACATGGGGCGCCGCTGGCCAAGGGAAAAGTGGGCGTCCTGCACGGCTCCAAGAGCTACGTTATGCTGGACAAAGACGGGCAGGTGATGGAGACTCATTCGCTTTCCGCGGGGCTGGACTATCCAGGCGTGGGCCCGGAGCACGCCTATTTTAAAGATATGGGGATCGCCCAATACGTAAATGTCACCGATGACGAGGCGCTGAATGCTTTCGAGCTTCTTTCGAAAGAAGAAGGCATCATGCCCGCTTTCGAGTCGGCCCACGCCATAGCTCATGTCATGAAAATGGCGCCAAAATTGAGCAGGAACAAGGTAATAGTCGTCTGCCTTTCCGGGCGCGGCGACAAGGACGTGGAGGTGGCCCAGCGTCTGCTCGGCTCCCGCGGGAAGAAGGGGGCGAAGTAACCGATGAGCAGGATAGAGTCCACATTCGCGAAGCTTAAGGCGGAAAAACGCCGTGCGCTGGTGATATTCCTCACCGCCGGAGATCCGGACATCGAGACCACGGTAAGGCTGGTTCTGGCCGCTAAAAAGGCCGGGGCGGACATCGTGGAGCTTGGCGTGCCATTCTCGGATCCGCTGGCGGACGGGCCCGTAATCCAGGAGTCTTTCCACCGGGCCATCAAGCGAGGAGCCAGCCTCACGAAAGTTCTGGCGGCGGTTAAAAAGATCCGTGAGCAAACGGACGTTCCGCTGGTGTTCATGCTGGCCTCCACGCTGATCATTAACCACGGGGTTAACAAGTTCATGCGCCAATGCGCCGAAGCTGGCGTGGATGGGATAATAATCCCCGATGCGCCGCTGGAGGAGATAGACGAGTTCGCCCCTTCGGCCAAAGATCATGGGCTGGACATCATAATGCTGGCCGCGCCCACGTCCCCATCGCAAAGGTTAAAGCAGATAGCGGCCCGTTCTTCCGGGTTTGTTTATTACATAAGCGTGGCGGGCGTCACCGGCAACAAGCTGGCATCCGCCACGGAAGCTGGCAAGGGGATAAAAGCCCTCAAGAAAACCACGCGCCTTCCGGTATGCGCCGGATTCGGCGTTACCGGGCCGGAGCAGGCCCGCCAGATGTCCGCCGTTGCGGACGGCGTCATTATCGGCTCACAGGCGGTAAGGGTCATCAACTCCGCCGGGTCGCCGGAGCAGGCTGTTCGGGAGCTATCAAAGTTCGTTTCCTCCGTGCGCCGCGCCATGGATAAAAAATAGGGGGAAGACGACAGTCTTGCGCTCTCCCCGCGTTCGATAGGCCGCTGTGAGCGAATATTGGCTGTTACCGCTGATAGCGTTCGCCTCGGCGTTCACCCAGGGTTCCGCCGGGTTCGGTCACGCCCTTATCGCCATTCCGCTGTTCGCCATGCTGATAGACGTGAAAACAGCCATTCCGCTATCCCTGTTGAATGGTATCCTTATAAACCTTACCCTCATGTTCCGGTGGCATGAGCGGCTGGATTTTAAAAAGTCCCGCCCGCTGTTCACCGGCGCCGTTTTCGGCATACCCATAGGGGTCTATTTCCTTAAATCACTGGACCCCTCGATGATAAAAATGGGCCTTGGCTCATTTCTCATAGCCTTTGCAATATTTTCACTGATGGTGGCGGAAATCAAATTGCGAATGGGGGCCAGGCTCGCGTACTTGTTCGGTTTCTTCTCGGGTATCCTGGGCGGCGCATTTGGGTTAAACGGCCCCATATCGGTTTTTTTCGTCACGACCCAGCCCTGGGAGATAGATCAAAAAAAAGGGGTGTTAGTCACCTATTTTGTGGTGAGCAACATCATGGTCATCACGTTCTACGCTCTTTCCGGTCTGGCCACGCTTGCGGCCTTAAAATGGTTCGCCATCTGCGCGCCGTTTCTTGTGGCCGGTTCCCTGTCAGGCTCGGCCACCAGCGATAATGTCCATAAAGACACGGTAAAGAGGTTTATGTACTTCCTGATAATAGTCATGGGCGGAATGATGTTTGCCAGATGATAACCTTGAAGTTCAAGCATGATGCGGTGGTTTAAATGCCTTTAGGCTCCTGCTGGGTCAAGCAATGCAACGTGCCCAGCCCCCACACCAGATCCACTGCGTGGATGCCTATAACTTGCCGCCCCGGAAACAGTTCGGACAATATCCCCAGCGCCACCCGGTCTTTTACGTCGTTGAAGGTGGGGACTATCACCACCGCGTCGCCGATGTAAAAGTTGGCGTAAGAGGCCGGAAGGCGCAACCCGTCGAAAACCAATGGCGCCGGCATGGGCAATAACACAACTTCCGGTTTGGAGCCGTCCTCCAGCCTTGCGCCTTGCAATATCTCGCGGTTTTCGTTCAGCGGGCGGTAATTATCTTCGGCGGGATTATCCTCGGCGCATAAGACCACGGTATTGGCGTTAACGAACCGGCAAAGGTCGTCCACATGGCCGTGGGTGTCATCCCCGGCAATACCCTTGTTGAGCCATATAACATTTTTAGCGCCCAGATAACCGGCAAGCGCCTGTTCGGTCTCTTTCCTGCCCAATCCCGGGTTTCGCGTTTGAACCTTATCGTCCAGCAGACATTCCACGGTGGTGATTAGCGTTCCTTTGCCGTTCACATCTATGGCCCCGCCTTCCAGCGTGAAAGGCGCGCCATTTACCACCGCTTCCACTATCGGCGTTTTCAGCTTCCTCGCCACTATGCCCGCCACTTTGTTATCCAGCCTCCAGTTGGGGTACTTGGCCCAGGCGTTGAATTTGAAATTTACGATGGCCTTTTCCCCGGCGGCGTTCTTAATGAATATGGGGCCCATGTCGCGGGTCCAGCCCCGGTCGGTGGGTATGATGAAAAACTCCACCCGGGTCAAGTCCACGCGGGACTTGGCCAATATCCGCCGGACGCTTTTGGATTTGTCGACGCTTCCAACAATGATGCGGACGGTTTCGCCCAGGGTGAGTTTTTTGACCATCTCGGCGAACACCCACTGGACGGTGTTCAGCTTGCCCGGCCAGTCTTCCCCGTTCTGGGGCCAGCATATCCATGTGGCGTCATGCCCTTCCCACTCGGCGGGCATCCGGTAACCCTGCCGCGCGGGCAGGGCGGTAAGTTTCGAGGTTTTCACTGTGTCGCTGTCAGTCGGAATAGCGGCTTGTTATTCCGCCGTACAGGTCTATGCGGCGGTCGCGCAGGAACGGCCAGTTGCGGCGGGTCTCCTCGATCTTCGCCGGATCCACCTCGGTTATCAATATCTCCTCCCGGTCGGCGGAGGCTTCGGCGGTCACCACGCCGAATGGGTCGCTTATAAAACTGCCGCCCCAGAACTGGATGCCGTCGCCCCCTTCTTTGGTGATTTCGCGCCCAACCCGGTTCACCGCCGCCACATACACCCCGTTGGCTATGGCGTGGCCCCGCTGGACGGTTCTCCACGCGTCTTTCTGCGCCGCGCCGAACTGTTCACGCTCCGCCGGATGCCAGCCTATGGCCGTGGGGTAAAAGATGACCTCCGCCCCCAAAAGCGCCGTCAGCCGCGCCGCCTCGGGATACCACTGGTCCCAGCAGATGAGGACGCCAAGCTTACCGAAAGATGTGTCGAAGGTTTTGAAACCCAGGTCGCCGGGGGTGAAATAATATTTCTCGTAATAGGACGGGTCGTCGGGAATGTGGTTTTTCCTGTAAATCCCCATAAGCTTTCCATCGGGGCCGATGACCGCCGTGGTGTTATGGTAAAGCCCCTTGGCCCGTTTCTCGAAAAGCGAGGCTACTATCACGGCTCCGGTCCTGGCCGCGGCTTTGCACAGCGTATCCGTAGCCGGGCCGGGGATTGGCTCGGCGTGGTTGAACAGCGCCGCGTCCTCCCGCTGGCAGAAATATGGCGTCAAGAACAGCTCCGGCAGGCAAATAACGCTGGCGCCAGCGTTGGCCGCCGACTCTATGAGAGAAACGGCCTTCAACATGTTCTCCGCCGGATCAGTGGACATGCTCATCTGCAAAAGGCCGATCTTGTACGGTTTATTCACTTTCGAATCGCAATCCTGCAATGGGGCCAAGGTTCCGCCGTGTAGCCCGGGCGGATAATGGCCTCGCGTTATGTGCTAAAATTTATATTTTAACAGAACTTTTAATGAACGCTCAAAAGCCTTGGCGTCTGCCGGTTTTAATCGCCATTCTGGCGGCGATGGCGCTTGTCGTTGGCACGGCCCGGTATGGGCTGGCCCTGTTTGAAGGATCCGACGAGGAGGCCATAGGCCGCGAGGCGGACAAGGACATCATCCGCTCCTACGGCTATTATGAAGACCCGGCCTTGCAGGAATACGTTACCCGGGTCGGGAACAAGGTACTCACCAAAATCCGCGAGCCGGAATTCGAGTATCACTTCAAAGTCGTTGATCAAGAGATGATAAACGCTTTCGCTCTGCCCGGCGGATATATTTATGTGACCCGTGGGCTTCTGGCCACGCTAAACTCCGAGGCGGCATTGGCGGGCGTGATAGGGCACGAGGTTGGCCATGTGATAGGCCACCACGCCGTGCGGCAGATGAAAAAACAGATAGGCTCGGCCCTGCTCACCCTGGGCGGCCTGGCATTGAGCGAGGAAATCCGCGCGAACGCCGGCGCGTGGCTTACCGTAAGCACATCCCTTTCCCAACAGGTCCTTCTAGGGTATGGCCGGGAGTTTGAGATGGAGAGCGACCAGGTGGGGATGATCACCGCGTACGAGGCGGGGTATGACCCCACAGGGATAGTGAAGTTCCTGGAGTCGCTGAGGGTCATAGAGCGGAAGGGGGGGCACAGTTATCACGGGTTCGCCGCAACCCATCCGGACACCGTGAGCAGGATCATAGAAGCCGAAGGCAAAAGCGAACTGTTGAAAGCCCGCGACGGGCAGACAAACGA
Source organism: Nitrospinota bacterium (assembly GCA_016208975.1). NCBI lineage: Bacteria > Pseudomonadati > Nitrospinota > Nitrospinota bacterium. Next base: position 362,932 of record JACQXA010000004.1, on the reverse strand, counting down.
TTTCCGCGACAGGTATCTGGACGCCATTGAGGGGTTGAGGTACGGCAAACCCGCCTGGCGTGGGCAAACCAACCCGCCTTGGGTGGTGCACATCCACACGGTTAAAGAAGGGGAGACTTTCCTCTCCATAGCCAAAGAGGTCAGTGGAGACGAGGGGATGGCCATGGAAACAGCCATGTTGAACGGCATGGAGCCGGGGGATGCGCTGGCCCCGGGAACCAGGATAAAAACCCTGCTGAAGGCAAAAACAACGAACAAGATATTGCGTATTGAAGAGGAGCCTAAAAAATGAAATCGGCGCTGGAACTGGCCATGGAGAAGGCGGCGAAGCTTACGGGGGGCGAGTTAAAATCTTTGAGCGCCAGCCAAAAAGCGGCCATAGCCGAAGCCCGGAGCAAAACCGAGGCGAAGATTGCCGAGGCCAAAATCATGCTCGACGAGAAAATGAAGAAAATAGCCGGGCGCCCTGAATATGCCGCCGCTCTGGAGGAAGCCAAGGAAAATTTCAGGCAGGAAAAAACCCGGGTGGAAGAGGCGCTGGAGCGGGAGATAGAGGCCATACGGCGCCAGTAAACGCCCCTGCCTCCCTTATAAAACGCCTATCAGGCGTTACGCTCATGGGCAAAGCCAGCGATATGCCGGACTCTCCTGAATCTGGTTTGGTACCATCCAGCCGCCCCACGGGTCGGTTCCATATGGGATATAAAGGAAATATCCGGTTTCGCCTTTTAAATGGCACCCCCACGCGTACCATACCCACCCTAAACCGGTGTCTATTGAGACGTCTAGAATATTGACCTCGTTGCTAATCTTCACTTCGGGAAAGTTGGGATGCGTTCCCGGTGTGGTGATCCAGTTAATGAAAAAAGCAGGGGTATCCGTATTGGCCACAGCCTTTGTGAACTGGTTCAGGTCCGAAAGCGCGGTTGTGTCGTAAAACCGCTGGCGGTACCTCTGAAGCTCCGGGATGACTATCACCATCAGGACAGCGATGATGGAAACAGTCACCAATAGCTCCACAAGGGTGAATCCTTTTTTTGTGGCGAACATGGGCTTATTGGGTAGCATCGGCGCCAACTCCTTGTTTAAAAAACATTTGAACCTTTCCACCTTCACGTCCCCCCGTGTTGGCAAAAGTTCTCTTGAGATTAGCGCCCTGGGCTTGGATGGGCTTTTCGGTAACAATATAACACGGTTTTTCCGGAATTGAGCCAAAATTTCTCAATAAAAATTGCGCTTCGGTTTTTTAACTTCCACCCAGTTGGATCATTTTACCGGGATGCGCCGGGTGAGTTTCAAGAAACATTCTTTTCCCCTCAACCCGGCCAGATCATCGTCGGACAGGGCGCCGTTAACGTCGTTAAAACCGGTCTCAAACGCCTTCGACAGGGACGCGCAGGCATTCTCCACCTTGCCCTGTTTCGATTGGGCGCAGGCCAGGTTGTACCACACCGGGGCCAAACCTGGCGCAAGGCTGGCGGCTGTTAAAAGACTTTCCTCCGCCTGCGCCAGCATTCCCGATTTTAAATACGCGTATCCCAAACCGGAAAACGCCTCAGCGTCGCCGGGTTTCAGCTTTGCCGCCCTGGTGAAGTTTTCAATGGAGCCGGAGTAATCGCCAAGCCCGGCCAAAACCCTGCCTAATCCGGCGCGGATATCAAATTCCTTATCCGGATTCTCGCCGAGGGCCGAGCGGTATTTTTGCGCCGCTTCGCCATAAGCTCCGCTGGCTTCAGCAATGGAGCCCCACAACAAGTCCACCTCGCCACGGCTGGAGACTTTTAAGGGAGCGGTTTTCCTTACAGCCTGCAACGCTTTGCCGGGATTTCCGGATTTCAAGTGGCATTCCGCCGTCAGCGCCCAGGTGTCCCCATCCGGTTTGCCCATCCCAGCCGCTTTTTCCAGTTTCATAGCGGCGGATTCGAATTTCCCCATCCTGTACGCGCTCAGTCCCCAGGCAAGATAAGCCCTCCGGTCCAGCTCCCGGGGTTTGGATATATGAAAAGCTTTCAGCGCCTCGGCGTATTTCCCCTCGTTATAAAACCTCAACCCTTTTTGAACGGCGCTTTCTCGGCTCTCCGCCACGGAGCCGGATGTAATGACAACCGCGGCGATGACCGCCAATAATTTATTGACCATCGGGATATGTTATCGCGTGGACATGATTTACGCCACGCCACGCCGGGCTTGGTTTAACATTCTTTTATGAAGATGGCCGGTTTTAGCGTAAAATTTTCAAGGCGCTCTTTTGCGGCATGAGAGCCATTTAATAGAATTCCTTATCATGATGAGGACAGCCATCGAACCGAAAAACGTTCTGGTAGTGGACGATGAGGAGGAAATGCGGATCGCCCTCAAAGAGGCGCTGAGCCGCGCCGGGCACAAAGTGTTCACCGCGGGCAACGGCGAGGAGGGGCTTAAGGCCTTCGAGGAAAAGTCGCCGGAGATAATCATTTCCGATATGCGCATGCCCCGCATGAACGGGCTGGACCTTCTTCGGGCCATCCGGGAGCGCAAGAGCGAAGCGCCCTTTGTGCTTATAACCGCCTATGGCGCGGTGGACGACGCGGTGGAGGCCATGAAAGAAGGCGCCAGCGACTACATATTAAAACCCTTCTCCGCCGACACGCTAGACGAACTTTTCCGCCGCCTGTTCAACGGCGCTGATGAGGCCCGGCCGGTATCGCTGAAAAAACCTGGCGTAGAGCCTTCACCGGCAAAAAAGAAATTCCAGGGGCGCGTTATCGTCAGCGTTAACGACCGGCTCCAGCAGACGCTGGACATCGCCCGCAGGGTGGCCCCATCCAGGTCCACGGTTCTTGTCCATGGGGAGTCGGGCACCGGCAAGGAACTGGTGGCCCGGTTTATCCATGAAAATTCCGACCGGTCCGACGGCCCTTTTGTGGCGGTAAACTGCGCCGCCCTGCCGGAGAGCCTCCTGGAGTCGGAGCTTTTCGGGCATGAGAAAGGTTCGTTCACCGGGGCCATCGCCCGCAAGACCGGCAAGTTCGAACTGGCCGACGGGGGCACATTGCTTCTGGATGAGGTCACGGAGATGGATCCGCAACTGCAGGCCAAGCTTCTGCGGGTGTTGCAGGAGAACGAGATAGACCGGGTTGGGGGCGCCCATCCTGTGCCGATAAACGTGCGGGTGATAGCCACCACCAACCGGGACATCAAACAGGCGGTAACGGAAGGCAAGTTCCGGGAGGATCTTTATTTCCGGCTCAACGTCATCCCCTTATACCTGCCGCCATTGCGCGAGCGGACCGGGGACATAGCCGCGCTCGTGGGCCACTTCGTTGAAAAATTCAACGCGCTCATGGGCAAGGCGCTGGAAGGCTTGGATGACGAGGCCATGCAGGCGCTGGAGCGTCACTCCTGGCGCGGCAACGTGCGGGAGCTGGAGAACGTTATGGAAAGGGCGGTACTGCTCTCCTCCGGGCCTCTTATTAAGGTGGCGGATCTTATGCTGGATATAGTAAAATCCCCCGATGTTTCCGCCGCCACCCCTGCGGCCGGGGACGAATTAGCGCCGGGCGTCACGGTGGCGCAAATGGAAAAGAAACTGATAATGAAGACGCTGGAAAGCGTCCAGGGGAACAGGACCCGCGCGGCCGAGTCGCTGGGCGTTTCCATCCGCACATTGCGGAACAAGCTGAACGAATACAGGATGGACAACGGGCTCTGATGAGTTTTAATACAGCCATAGCGGGAGCGACCTGTCGCGGCGTCCGGATAAAACTGGCGCCGCGATTGACGTTTTGCGCCCTGTTCGCATTCGCCGCTTTTTCAACCCCCGGCGCTCACGCCAAAACCATTCGCGTGGCGGTGGAGAAGGGGCTTTCTTCGGTCACAGTCCATTCCGAATGGCCCATCAAATTCATGCTCGGCTCCGAGAATGTGATTCTTAAAACCGAGGGCGGCACGGCCCGGGTGGCCGTTAAGCCAGGCGGGTTTTCCATCGGTGGCAGGCTGGCGCGGGACAACGAGGTAACGGCCACATCCAGCGGCCCCATCAGGGTTGGCTCATTAAGGTTCCATGGCGAGATACAGTTTGTAAAAGACGGCCATGGCCGGATGATGGTGGTGAACCATGTGGATCTGGAGGAGTACGTGGCCGGGGTGGTGGCGCGGGAAATGGGCGGTTCCTGGCCGGAAGAAGCTCTTAAGGCCCAGGCCATAGCGGCGCGCACCTTCGCGCTATACCAGATGGAGCGTTCCGGTGGCCGGGCGTACGACCTGGACAATACATATAACTCCCAGGTCTATGGCGGGCAAAAAGGGGTGAACCAGGCGGTGAAAGAGGCGGTGTTCGCCACCCGTGGGATAATCGCAAGGTATGACGGCCAAACGGCGGGAACGTTCTACCACAGTTCCGCAGGCGGCAGGACAGAGGATTTAAAGGAAGTGTGGGGCGGAGAACGGCGTCCTTATCTTGTGAGCAGGCCGGCTCTTTTCGAAGACAGGTCGCCCCACCGGTCCTGGCGACGGGCCATAGGCGCCAAAGAGGTTGCCGCCAGACTGGGCAGGCTAGGCGTTCGCGGAGGGCCAGTTACGGCCATTGACGCCATCTCGCACACGGAATCGGGCCGTGTGCGCCGGGCAAAGATATCCTTGGGCTCCGGAAAAAAGATTATCGTAAGCGGTGAAACATTGCGCCGGATCCTTGGTGAAACCAGGATACTTTCGACAAAGTTTGAAGTTAGAAGAAGCAAGAAGGGGGCTTTCGTCTTTTCTGGCGAAGGGTTCGGGCACGGAGTTGGCATGAGCCAGTGGAGCGCCCGGGGCATGTCTGAAAATGGAGCCACTTATGATGAGATAGTCCAGCATTTCTACCCAGGGGTGGAGCTTACGCAGATTTACGAAGAACTCCAATTGGCCCAACTGCAAGAGCCAGCGCAAGCCGCCGGGCCGGAGGCGGTTGTCCCGGAGGATCCGGCGTCCGCGCCCATCGCGGTCGTGGAAAGCCCCTCGCCGGAAACTCAATCCGCCGGATCACAGGCTCGTTAATTAAACGGCCCGAAATGGCCCATTTCGTTTACCCATAAGGGCTATAAACCATTCCCTAACGATTCATGACCAGTATCGACTTATTCGATTACCAATTGCCGGAGCGGCTAATAGCCCAAAGACCCAGCGCCGGTCGCGGTGAAAGCAGGCTTATGGCCGTTAACCGGGCTGATGGGCGGACACGTCATCTGCGGTTCGCCGATTTCCCTTCGCTCCTTAGGGAAGGGGATACGCTGGCCATAAATGTCACGAAAGTTTTCCCGGCGCGGCTTATCACCCGCCGCAAGACCGGGGCCGTGGTGGAGATACTTTTAATTCGCAACCTCGGTGGCGGGGAGTGGGAGGCGCTGGCGGGCGGAGCCCAGAAAGTAAAAGATGGGGAGGTTTTGCTGGCCGGTGATGGCGCCGTGACATTTCTTAAAAAACGTGATGATGGAAAAGCGCTGGTGCGGTTCGAGCCGGAAAGCGAGATGAAAAGGCTCACCGAAACCTTCGGGCAGGTTCCCTTGCCGCCTTATATTAAACGGGAGAGCGGGGCCGCCGATAGCGCAGACCGGGATAGATACCAGACCGTGTTCGCCAGCTTGGAGGGCTCCTGCGCCGCGCCCACCGCCGGGCTTCACTTCTCCGATGCGATCATGGAGAAGATAAAGCGCCTGGGTGTGGTGGTGGTTCCGGTAACTCTCCACGTTGGGCCGGGAACGTTCCGCCCTGTGAAATCGGAGGTTATAGAGGATCACGTGATGGACGCCGAGCCTTTCGAGATAAGCGAAGATTCAGCCCAGGCCATAAACGCCGCAAAAAGGGAAAAAAGGCGCGTGGTGGCTGTGGGTAGCACGGTGACCAGGTTATTGGAGAGCGCCGCCGGTGACAATGGGCTCTTAAGGCATGGCCGGGGTGAAACCAGGCTATTTATCACCCCAGGTTACAAATTCCGCGCGGTGGACGCATTGCTGACCAACTTTCACCTGCCCAAATCCACCCTGTTGATACTGGTCTCGGCGTTCATGGGGCGTGAGCTGGCGTTGAAGGCTTATGAGGAAGCGGTGAGGGAAGAGTACAAATTCTTCAGCTATGGAGACGCAATGTTCATTGAGTGACATTACCTTGCGGTATTTTTATCCACCCAGAACCCCCACGCGACAAACAGCCATAGCAATAGCCCCGACGCTCCGACCATTTCCATGCTGGGCGGGATAGAGGCTAGATTGCCCACGTAAATGGCCAAAAACAGAACTATTACCGTGAAAAAACCAATGGCTCTGGATTTGCCCAATGGTTTTACGGAACTGTAATAAAGATACGCTCCCGCCAGGAACATGGAAAGTTCTACCGCCAGCGTCCCAGCCACGCTGTTCCACAAACCCAGCCCGTAAAAAATGTCCACACCCGGGGCCAGCGGCAGGTCTGGCCTATGGACGAGAAAATCCAGAGCCCAATGGCTCATCACAAGGGCGCAAAGGACCAGGGTTTCCACAGTGTTCTTCCTTATGGCGAAATAAATTCCGCCAAAGGCGCAGGCCCATATAAAAGTCATTAAAAGCGAGTGGGAATATGGGTAGAAATAGAAATCCAGCGGGGTGAATTCAGTGATTCCCGGAGTTATGCGGGCTTTTTCAATACCCAGTAAGAGCAGGGGAGGCCATATAAGGTCTATGAACTGCGCGGCCATGATCAACGCGCCCAGGGATGCTTTAGGGGCCAGTTTTTTCGCCGCCATGGCGGCCCCGTAATGTCCTATAAACATGGTCCATTTATAAGGCATATCCGTTCCCGCCGCAAATTGAATTATAATGGAAACTCCTGTACGCATGAAAGCCGCTGGGGGGCGGCGCGTGGCTTAAACGGGGGAGGGGGTTATGGTTAAAGTTTCATCAGCCATTGTCGGTTTTGCCGTTTATCTGGCATTCGCTTTATCCGTTACGGCCCAGCCAGCATTCACCGAATATGTCTCATCCGTGCCCAGCAGTTTCTCCGGCAAAATGATAACCATGGATTGCGCAGGGGCTGGCCCTTTCAACCTTTATTTCTCCGGCAAGGAAGACGCCCGCGCGGGGGTTCTGGTCCTTCACCCATGGTGGGGTTTGAACGGCTGGGTGAAAAGTGTGACGGACCAGCTTGCCAAAGCCGGTTACGCCGCCTACGCCATAGACCTTTACGATGGACGGGTGACGGATGACCCGGAGATTGCCCAGGGATTTTACGTTAATACCGCCGAAAGCCCCGAAGCGTTGATAAAAATGAGAACGGCGGCGCAGAAAATAAGGGAGCGCCATGGAAAGATAGCCGTGGTGGGCTTTTCGATGGGTGGGCGGCAAGCCTTGCGTGTAGCCACCAGCGCCACGGTGGACGCCACGGTGATAGTTTACGGCTATGTGGAGTATGACCCCTTCGTGCTGGGTAAAATCGCCGGGCCGACGCTGGGCGTTTACGGCGCCAAAGACCCTTATTTAGAGCCCATTCCCGAAATGTTGCCCAACTTTGAAAAAAGGATGGCCGCCATGGGCAAACAGCTGGAGATAATCACGTTCGACGCAGGCCACGCCTTCATGGAGCCTGAAAACCCCTCTTTCGACAAAACCAGCGCCCAGTCCGCCTGGCGGGAAATAAACAGGTTCCTTTTCTGGACCCTCATGCTGGAGTAGAACTTGCCGCGAAAATTATGGACCTTTAGAACAGGGGCGGCGCTGGCCCTTATATTTACAATGGCCGGGGCTACCGTTTCCAAAGCCGACGTTGTCATCGGCCCTTGGGTGGACGGCGGATCCGTGGGGCGTTCGCTCCATTATCTGAAGGACGCTGACAGGAAACTCACCATAAAGCAGGTCGCCAACCCGGAATTCGAGGCGCGTTTCATCAGGGCCACCTCGGACTCTCTCAATTTCGGCCTCGGCGGCGCGGCGTTGTGGGCGCGGTTCACTTTATCCAACCCCTCCGATATCCCCCAATCCGTAATTGTGGAGAGTGACCATCCACTGTTCGATTTCGTGAATTTTTACGAGCCCGCCAAAGGCGCGGGGTTTATAGAGCGTAAATCCGGCGACCATGTCCCGTTCAGCCTGCGCGCCGTGCAATACAGGAAACCTGCGTTTGAGGTGGCCGTTCCAGCCAGGTCCGAAAAAACGGTTTATTTAAGGTTCGCCTATTCAAACTACGGCGGGTTGAAAGTGAAGGTGAACGTTTGGACGCCGGACAAGTTCCACCAGCGGAATGGAGTGGAGTATATCTGGCTGGGCATTTATTACGGCGCCATGGTGGTGATGGCTTTCTACAACTTTTTCCTTTTCATCTCGGTGCGGGACAAAAGTTACTTCTACTATGTGTTATATATCGCTGGAATAACGCTGGCCCTGTTCGCCTACAACGGCCTTGCCTATCAGTACCTGTGGGGGGATTCTGTTTACCTTGCCGATTTCGGGCCGGTATTAGCCTATTTTGCCGCCTTCTTTTCCGCCACCTGGTTCACGCAATCGTTCCTGGGCACGAGGGGTGGCGCGGCCCCGTTGATAGACAAAATCCTTCTCGCGCTCAAATGGGTGTTCGCGTTGGGGTTTGTAACGTCCTGCCTCGGATTCTGGGAATTCTCGCTGGATTTGCTCTATTACTCGTCTCTGATAACGGCCCCCATCTTCCTGGCCTTCGGCGTGTCCCGCCTGCTTAAAGGCTACCGCCCCGCCAGGTTCTACGTGTTGTCATGGTCGGCGGTTTTAGGCGGCGTGGCCATACTTTCCCTGAAAGACCTGGGGTATCTTCCATATGCCCCTTGGTCTTTGTGGGCGCCGCAGGTGGGCGCGGGGCTGGACGTGATTCTGCTTTCGTTCGCCCTGGCCGACAGGATCAATTTCATGCGGTTGGAAAACGAGACCGCCCAGCGCCATCTGCTCGAGCGTGAGGGGATTTTGAAAGAAACGCTCAGCCGCTCAAACGACCAGCTCGAAGAACTGGTGGCCAGTAAAACTATCCAGATATCCACCGCCAACGAGGCGTTAAGGGAATCTGAAAGCCGGTTCAGAGAGCTTGCCGAGGCCGCCTACGAGGGTATCTTCATCCACGTCGACGGGGTTACCCTGGCCGCCAACCGCCAGCTGGCGGAAATGTGCGGGTTCAGCGTTCCCGAGCTGATAGGGAAAAACATGCTCGAGATCATGCCGCCGCAGAGCCAGGAGCTTATACGCAAAAAGATCCAGCAGGGCGGCGCCGCCAGCTACGATACAATATCCGTCCGCAAGGACGGCTCTGTGTTCCCGGTGGAAATCCACAGCCGCGAAATAATGTATAAGGGCCAGAAGGCCCGGGTGGTGGCTGTGCGGGACATCACGGATCAGAAAGAGGCCGAAGCCAAACTGCGCCGCGCCAAGGAAGAGGCCGAGGAGATGAACAAGATAAAAGACCGCTTCGTCAACCTCATCTCTCACGACTTAAGAAGCCCCATGCACAACATAAAGGGCATGACCCACATCCTGGAACGCGCCGAGGAATACGCGCTGGACGACGCCCGCAAGGCCGACATGGCCAAAAAAATATCCGCTGGCATGGATGGCCTCATCCGCCTGATAGACGACCTTTTCGACATGAGCAGGTTGCAGACCGGCCAGATAAAACCCGCTTCCAAATTCTTCCAGCTAAAAGACCTGGCCGGCTCGGTGATAGACAGCCTAAGCCACACCGCCGCCAGAAAAGGGGTGGAGATTGTGAACGACATTCCCGATGGCTCCCGCATATTCGCCGACCCTACGCTTATGGGCGAGGTTATGCGCAACCTGCTAACCAACGCTTTGAAGTTCAGCCTGCAGGGCGGAAAAATAGATTTCTTCAGCCCCAACGGCGCGCGCGGGACCTTTGCCGTGCGTGATAACGGAGTGGGGATAGATCCGTCCGCCGTATCCGACATCTTCCGGCCGGACATAAAAACCTCCACCCCCGGCACCAGCGGGGAGAAAGGCACGGGCCTGGGCCTGCCATATTGCAAGGATATCGTTTCGGCCCATGGGGGGGAGATTTGGGTGGAGTCCCGGCTGGGGCAGGGGAGCGTGTTCTTCGTAAAACTCCCCCACCGCAAACCCAGCGTTTTGCTGGTGGACGATCAGGAACTGGCGCGGGAGGTGATAAAATCCATGCTGTTCACTTTCGATCTGGAGATAAAAGAAGCCGAGAACGGCGCCGAGGCCATCCGCAGGATCATAAGAGAACCGGAAAAACCGGACCTGGTGATAACCGATATAAACATGCCGGAGATGGACGGGTTCGAGCTTTTATTCCGTATAAAGCACAACCACTCCATAAAGAACATTCCCGTGGTTGTGGTTACGGCCGCCGGTGGAGCCGGGGACAAAGAAGAAATTGAAACCCGCCACAAAGCCTTCGCCATGGGCGCCGACGATTACGTTACCAAACCCCTGAACCCGGCGGATTTCCTGCCCCGCGTCAAACGCCACGTGGGTTGACGGTTTCGGCCTTCACCGTAAGCGTTAGCCCCTTCTGGCCAACCACCACCACCCGCTCTCCCTTGGTGATGGGGCCGTCTTGCGGAACGGCGCTCCATATGTCCCCCTGCGCCGTAACCGTGCCGGGCGAGTCCATGGAAATGTCGGTCTCGGCGATTCCCTCTTCCCCTATAAGCCCCTCCATGCCGGTGATGGATTTACGGTACTGCGCCCGGATGCCCGAACCAACCAGAAAAAAGAAAAACGCCGCCGTGCCCACAGACACAGGCAATACCATCGAAAGGCTGATCCGCATATATTCTTCCGGCGAGTCCACCAGCATAAGCGACCCAAGAATCAGCGATATCAACCCCCCCAGCGTTAGCATCCCGTAACTGGGTATCCATATCTCCAGCATGAACATGATGAGCGCCAGCAGTATAAGCAAGGCCCCGGCGTAACTGATGGGCAGGGTTTGCAACGAGTAAAACGCCAGTATCAGGCATATGGCCCCCAAAAGGCCCGGAAGCACCGTGCCGGGGTTGGATAGCTCGAAAAACAGCCCGTAAAACCCCAGCATCATTAGCATGTAGGCGATGTTCGGGTCCGCCAGGGCGTCGAATATCTTCTCGCGCCAGTTCATGTCCAGCCGTTTTACCGCAAGCCCTTTGGTGGCAAGCTTCCGCTCCCCGGCGGCGGTTTTCACCACCCGCCCGTCCACCATGGCCAGCAATGCTGGCAGGTCCGCCGCCACCAGGTCCACCACGTTTTCCGCCAATGCCATTGTCTCCTGCATGGAGGCGCCCCTGCGGACCATCTCTTCCCCGGCGTCGGCGTTCCTGCCGTGGGCTTCCGCTAATGAGCGGATGTACGCCGCCGCGTCGTTGGTAACTTTTTTCTTCATGGTAACGTCCATCCCCTCTCCCCCCATGTTCACCGGCGAGGCCGCGCCGATATTGGTGCCCGGGGCCATTGCCGCCACATGGGCCGCCATGGTGATGAACGCCCCCGCCGAAGCCGCGCGGGAGCCGCTGGGCGCCACATACACGATAACGGGCATGGGCGTGCGTTGCAGTTCTTTTACTATCTGGCGCATGGATGTGTCCAGCCCGCCGGGGGTGTCCAGCTGGATAACCAGCGTTTCCACTGTGGGGTCGGCTTCGGCGGTGGCGATGGATTTAACGATATACTCGGCGGCCACGGGGTTTATGGCGCCGTTCACGGTGATCACCAGCGCGTGTTTGGCGCCGGTCTGCGCGGAGGCGAAAAGCGCCACTGCGGCCATTAACAGGGTTGCCGACAACGTTTTAATAAAGGCTTTGCGTATCATGAAAACATTTTACATCAAAACGGCCCGATGGCGGCGCGGTGTTGATGGCGGGTGTTGGTGGCGGGTGATGGCTCGCTATTACTTTCTCCCCCTTGCCAAGGGGGAGTCCGCCGGAGGCGGGAGGGGGTAACCCGCTGGGCCGGGCGTGGAGGATAAAGTTGAAATTTGCTTCCCCGTGGTGTTTTTTTTGATTGCTTCCCCGTGGTCGCCCGACCACCGCTCCTGGAAATAACTGCCATGTTGCATTACATCATTATGGCGTTTGCCTATATTCGTTTCACAAAACATGGCGTTGGTTTAGCCAAGGTTTAGATGGATATAATCCACCACTTTTATTGGGGAATACCATTTGTAGGGATATTTTGACAATATTAATGGTATGGCCATATATATTATTGTAACTGGTATAAATAATGTAAAATTTCTATAAAAAATTTGTTGATTTACTTGCCGGTAAAATGATAAAAATTAATGTCAAGTAATAAATGGCGTAGAGGCTGGTTACCAGCGCAACACGCTGGTGCCGGTTTTTGGGGGAGCATAGCCGTTTAACTGCGTCCTAATCCAATCGCGTTTGTTTTGTTTTGTTTCGGCGCGGCGGGCGTAAGGGCGAAAGCCCTAAGCTTACGCGGGTGTTTTTAAATTGGCGCTGGTGTTGTTAAATCCCGGCGCGGGTTTTAAAACGCCATTAGGCAACCGGGCAAAACAAAGCGGTAAATCCCCCGTTGAAAAGTTGCACGGGTAGCCCTGTGCGTATTGTAGGGGCAACCCCCTGAGGTTGCCCGCGAATGATGGATATACCGAGGTCAGGCGACCACGGCGAAGCAAAAAGGGCGACCACGGCGAAGCAAAAAGGGCGACCACGGCGAAGCGATAAAAGACCGGGCGGGGTCAGGGAATCTCGGCGAAGCGCCCCTCGGCGCGATCGGGCTGACATTAACGTGTCATGCTGAGCCTGTCGAACCATGTGGGTTGCGGCGCTCTTGGTAGGGCTTCGGCAGACTCCGCCTGAAAAGTGCGGTGCGGCAATAACGTGTCATGCTGAGCTTGTCGAAGCATCTAAAATGCTTCCACCGGGTCGCATTTTGAACACTTCCCCGTGGTCGTTTTATGATTGCTTCCCCGTGGTCGCTGACCACGGACTGGTGAATGTTTTTTATATCGCCGGCTGGCAAGGGCCAACACGGTGATTAGTGTAAACGTACTTTGTAAGGAACTATGTAATCATGAAGACCAAGAAAATCAGCGCCCGCATAAACAACAAGAAACAGCTCAGGGGTTTTGTTGAGCCGTTGGGGTGCTGTAGTGGTGCGTCCTTGAAGCTGGTCTAAATTACCATCAATCACTTGGGTTTTAATAACCCTGGTGTTAGGGCAAATACTGCGGGGTTGCGAAACCCCTCAGTGAATATAAAAGAGTGGGCTGTTCTTCTGGTCTATTAATACCAACTTTAAGGGGCTTCTCATGGCTACAAAAAAGAAATCCGCGTCCAAAAAATCCGCCACCGCAAAGAAATCCGCGTCCAAGAAACCAGCAAAGAAAACCGCCGCTAAAAAGACAATAAGGGCCACATCAAAGGCCTCAGCCATAGGCTGTTGTTCTGGCGCAGTTACGAAAGTAGTCTAGTTGTTGCAAGCGCCGGGGCGCTTTGGCGTCCCGGTGGCTTGTTGTTTGATAGCTACCCCGTGGTTACCATTAGAGCGCTTCCCCGTTGGTGTTTTACGATTGCTTCCCCGTGGTCGCCCGACCACGGGTTCCTTGAAGAAGACCGGGGTCAGGCGACCCCGGTGAAGCAATATGGGGCCACCCCGGTGAAGCATATGAAGAAGGCCCGAGGTCAGGCGACCTCGGTGAAGCATATGGGGACAACCCCAAGACTAATGTTCAATCATACAGGAGAGACATTATGAAAAAGACCAAAGCCGCGAAGAAAAAGGAACTTAGAGGTTTCGTTGAGCCCGCTGGTTGCTGTGGTGGGACTGTAGCCAGAATTGCCTAGTTTGTTCATCGTACGCCGGGGCGCTTTGGCGTCCCGGTGGCTTGTTGTTTGATCGCTACCCCGTGGTTGTTTTACGATTGCTTCCCCGTGGTCGCCCGACCACGGATTCCTGAGCGGAGTGGAGAAGACCGAGGTCAGGCGACCTCGGTGAAGCGCATTTAAGGCGACTTCGGTTGAAGCATAGAAGCGCATATGGGGGCGGCCCCTTCCCCCCGCTTCCCCGTGGTCGCCCGACCACGGGTTCCTGAGCGGAGTGGAGAAGACCGAGGTCAGGCGACCTCGGTGAAGCATATAAGGCGACCCCGGGTTCCTGATTTGTCGTATCATAGATTCATGCGCCAAGCTTATTTCATCACCTCCACTATCAACCAATGGGCGCATCTTTTCCACCGCAAGGAAATGGCCGGGATAATACTTGAATCGCTATCTACCAGGGCGCAACAAGGCAAAATTAAAATAAACGGCTATGTAATCATGCCAAACCACATCCACATGATAATAACTATAAATGAAGGTAACGTATTGGCGGATTTTCTAAGAGATTTCCATAAATACACAGCCAAGAAAATAATCGAAACCCTAAATCGTGACAATGACCCTTTATTAAGCCGGTTCACGGTGGAGAAGCGGGACAGGAAAATCCAGATATGGCAAAAAACCCACTCTCCCAAAAAACTAATATCGTGGGAGTTTTTAAAACAAAAGCTGGAATATATACATAATAACCCTCTTGCGAAGAAGTGGCGGCTTTGCGACAGGCCGGAGAACTTTGCCTGGTCAAGCGCCCGGGATTATTTAGGACAGAGCGGCCCGTTACCGGTGGAGGTGGTGAGCCCCTGGACACCATGGGACTAGGAACCGGGGTCAGGCGACCCCGGTGAAGCGATAAAAGACCGGGGTCAGGCGACCCCGGTGAAGCATAGGGGGCGATCCCGGCGAAGCGGATATGTGGGCGGCCCCTTTCCACTGCTTCCCCGTGGTTACCATTAGAGCGCTTCCCCGTTGGTGTTTTGTGATCGCTTCCCCGTGGTCGCCCGACCACGGGTTTTCCTGAGCGGAGCGGAGAAGACCGGGGTCAGGCGACCCCGGTGAAGCGAAAAGCGGATGATGTAGGAACCGAGGTCAGGCGACCTCGGTGAAGCATAGGGGCAACCCCGGCGAAGCATATGGGGGCGACCTATTCCACCGCTTCCCCGTGGTCGCCAGGCCACGGGTTCCTGAGCGGAGCGGAGAAGACCGGGGTCAGGCGACCCCGGCGAAGCGCTTATAAGGCGACCACGGGTTCCTGAAGAAGACCGGGGTCAGGCGACCCCGGTGAAGCGCTTATAAGGCGACCACGGGTTCCTTGAAGAAGACCGGGGTCAGGCGACCCCGGCGAAGCAATATAAGGCGACCCTGGCGAAGCATATAATGTTCCTGGCGAAGCAATTAAGATTACCTGTCCAGATAATATAGACCGTAAATATCCCTGGAAATCTTTTCGCCCCAATACCGGAAATCACTTCTTAATATCCCAAAATCTTTTGTATAGAACATGGCGGCGCAAGGGGCTTCTTCCAGAATCAACTTTTGCAACCCGCTCTTCAATGCGGCGTCATCCCTATTTAGCAAGTAATTATCATAAAGACTTCCAAATTTGTTTTGCGATTTGGCGTCTAACCATTTTATAATACTCTCGCCGTTGTTAGGTGAATAAATATCGTTTGTAGAATATATATTGTTTCTGTCGATAATTATTTTATACATTATCTGCCAATCATCACCATTGCTGGTAATGATATCGACATATTTTCCTGTGGTAATCATCCGTAATTTGCACTTAACTCCATTTGCCTCAAAATGCTTGGCAAGGAACCGCATGGCTTTTAATCCGGAAGAATCCTGTTCCGGGAATGATATTTCCAAAGTCAAAATTTTGCCATTTTTCAGCCAAAAGCCACGCGGCGTTTTTGTGAAGCCAGCCTGGCTTAACAAAAGCTCCGCCCTGGCAGGGTCGTAATCTTCAATAAATGGCTCGGTTCTAGGGCTGGACATGTGCAATGGCGCCAAAGTGGGCACGGCGTCTCCATTAAGGGCGAATTTGCTGTTGGCCAGGGCCTTTCTATCAATATAATGGCTAAATGCCTTCCTCACGCGCTGGTCTTTAAACAATGGATGGCGCGAGTTGAATATCAATAGCGTGGGATAATTAGTCATGGTATCAACAAAAATATTGTTCTGATTCTGCCGCAAAAAAGGCAAGTCTTCCAATGTGGATAGAAGCAAATAATCTACAACACCCTCCAGGTAGGCGTTCAGGGAGCTTTCATAATCATCAAATAAGTAATATTCAAGGTATTTCTCATCAATGCTATCAGTAAGGGTTTGCCGGTGGAATTTTTTCATTCTTAGTATTTTTTTTGTTTTATCAAAAGATAAAAATTCATACGGCCCCGTGCCGACAATGTCGAATTTGTTGATGTCAACTTGCTTTGAGCCATCCAGGTTCAATATATGAAACCTTAAATTAGATAAATTTATTGGATCGGTTGACTCCACGCTAATAACTTTGTCGCTTAATGCTTTAAAAACAAGAGTGAACTCCGGTTTTGTCGGTTGTATTTGTGACTCATATTCAAATGAGCGCGCCACATTGTAGGCGGTTACTGGCGTAAGGTCATGAAAAGCCGCGTCATCCTTAAGCTTTATAATAATTTTTTTGCCATTACCAAGCATTTTGTATTGTTCAACAATGGTATCAAACTTATAATTAGGATCTTTAATGGTAGAATTAACCATGTAGCTTAATATTTGATCCATTGTCATGAGGTTAAGTAAATTTGGCATTGTCAATTCCAGGCCAACAACGTTCCACCCCACCCTGAAAGTGTCCGGCTCATCGTTCTTCATCACTGACTTGATGACTGTTTCTCCTATACATCCTGCCGTTGCCAGGGGTAGAAGCATAAGCAAGGCAACAAGCTTTGCCTTTATGGCGCCGGTGGAAACGGCAAATGGCCGGGCGACACGGCCCCGAATGGCGTTAAACAAGCTATTTAATTTTTCCATGCCTATATCTAAAACGCTCTAATCAAGATTTCATCAGCGGATGTTTTTTCCCCGGGTGTCCACAGATTCCACCATCAGCCTGGCCTCGTCGGAAAGGCCGCCAAGCTCGTCCACCTCGTAAAGCGCGCCATGGTATTTAGGCGGAACCAGGGGCATTAACATCCTTATGTCCGTACCCTTTTCCCCGGTTGTTTCTATATACGCCTCGCCGCCGTGGGCGCGGGCCACGGTTTCCACCAGCGCCAGGCCTATGCCGAACCCTTTGGACTTGGTGCTGAAAAACGGCAACCAAACCTTTTCCCGCAACTCCAACGGTATGCCCGGCCCATCGTCCACCACTATAAACTCTATATTATCCCCTATCCGTTTTGTGGAAAGGGTTACCTTTTTGGCGCCAGCCTCCACAGAGTTGCGCATAAGGTTGGCCAGGGCGGCTATCATCCTTTGCCTGTCCAGCACAATTGTAACTTTGCTGTTGCCGTCTTCCGTAATTGAAATGTCCCTGTCCTTTGCGCGTTCGCTGTATTTCACGGTTTCCATGGCCTGGAGCGCCACGGAGCCTACTGAAGTTGGGCGCGGATCCACCTTGTTGGCGCGGATGAAGTCCATCATGTCCGAGGTTTTGGTGGTAAGGTCGTGCACGGTTTTTACTATTATCCCCTTCAGGGAATCGTCCAGCTGGTCCATCATGTAAACCACGTTCAGTATAACGTGCAGGCCATGGCGCAGGTCGTGCGCCAAAATGGAGGTCATCCTGCCAACGTTGGAAAGGCTTTCCTGGATAATTTCCTGCCTGCGCTCCTTGTCCACGTTCTGGATCATGGAGCCGAAAGATTTAACCAGCCCTCCTGCTTTTTCCAGCGACGGGTCGTCCGCCTCCAGCTGGTGTTTTTCGTACATGCTCATGGCGTCTTCCATGATCAACTGGTTGCGCATGAGCTTGTAGGTAACGCGGAGCGTAACGAGCAGGCATAATAACAGCGCCAGAAAGCAGATGCCCGCGGTGTTCATCCGCATGGAGGCTATGTTGGCTTCATAAACGGTTAAATCGGTAGTTATCGCCAGAACCAGGGGAAACCCGAAGGTCCTGTTGTACGTAAGGTATTTCAACCCGCTCCCGTCGTGGACTATTATTCCGGGCCATGCGTTTGCCTTGCTTAACTTGCCCCTGGGGGGCCAGTGGCGGTAAGTGGTGCTTACCTTCTTTTTGGCCTGGTCCGCCACTATCACGCCGGTTTTCGGCTGAATAATGGTGAGACGCATAACCCTGCCGGTGTTCACCTCGTCTATCCACCACCAAAGCCTTTTAAGGTTCAAATGGCCGATTAGCATACCCACCACCAAGCCCCTGTCATAAAAAGGGACGGCTATGGAAACGTATGGCACCTTGTTTTTGGTGAACTTTACTTTGGAAAAGGTAACATCTTCCACAACGGGGAAAAACAGGAGTTTATCGTCATCGGTTAACGTGGTTTCCATAAGGCCCTCCACCGCGGTGGAGGTGATCACGTTCTTTTGAGTGTCGTACAGGTATATGTCCAGGAAATCGAAAGCGTCGGCGTTGGTGGCGTCCAGCGCCAGCTTGGCCGTTTCGGGGGTGACGCTGAGGATATCCATATTGTCGGCCACAAGTTGAAGCTGGAACGCGGCCTCCTCGAAGTAAAGCGACATTTCCTTTGTGAGACGGTGGGCCATCCCGTCGTGCCCCGCCTGCGCCCGGTCTGTAATCTCGGTTTCGTAAGAGTAAACGGCGGCGCTAAGGGTGAAAAGGCTTATCAAGATTACGGCAAAGGCCATGAGGGAGTAGGTTTTAATGAATTCCGGGGTAAGGACGATCCTACCCACGCTCCAGGTGAACTTCACCTTTTAGCTCTCCCTCAGTTAGCTTTACCGCGTTTTGTAACCAGACGGCGCCACCCCTGGCCACGGGAACGCGGTTAAGCCCATGGGCCGCAAAAACCGCAACGCGCTCCTTAAGGTCTGGCGGACGCTGGCAGGAAAACAGGAATAACGCGTAATTTTAACCGATAAAACCGGGCCCTGTAATGGAAAAATTTATCAGCCATTATTACCGTAGTAATAATGGGTTAGAACAGTTTTCGGTGGTGTCCCAGTTTGAATCTCAAATAACAGGCAGATCCTTCACTTCGCTTGCGCTTCGCTCAGGATGACAATGTTATCAACGGCTTTTATATTGTCATTCTGAGCGTAAGTGAAGAATCTCCCCTGTACTTTCAAACTGAGACACTACCCAGTTTTACCCATTACGCCCCGGCGCCGGAGGTTATATAATAAACTCCCGGCTGGGGATAAACTTTTTTGGAGTTTGGGGCATGGGGTTTGGAGTTGGCGGCGATGACCTTGTGGCTGGCGCCACCGCCCTGATTGTGGACGATGACGAGATAATCCTCAGCGTCTTCTCGGAGGTGATGAAAAAGAGCGGGCTGGAATGCCTCACCGCCCCCACAGGCGCCCAGGCCATGGACATGCTGGGCAAGCTGAAGATAGACGTGGTGCTGGCCGACTACATGATGCCCAACATGACCGGGCTCGAGCTTCTCCAGCAGGTGCGGGAGCGGTTCGGCGACGTGCCGTTCATTATCCTCACCGGATACGCGAGTGTGGACAACGCCGTGGCCTGCATGAGATACGGCGCCTACGACTATATCCAGAAGCCGTGCGACCCTCAAAGGGTGCTTACCACCATCCAGCGCTCCCTGAGCCATTTCAAGCTTTCGGAGCAGAACAAAAAGCTGAAAAGCCAGTTAATGGACAAGTTCAGCTTCCAGAACATCATCACCAACGCCCCGGCCATGATGGAGGCACTGCGGCTGGCCGAACGGGTGGCCAAAACCCCGGCGGTAACCGTGGCCATTTACGGGGAAAGCGGCGTGGGCAAAGAGGTGCTGGCCCGGGCCATCCACTCGGCGGGGGAAACGGTGGAAAACAATTTCGTGGCCGTGAACTGCGCCGGTATCCCCGCCAACCTGCTGGAAAGCGAGCTGTTCGGCCACGCCAAGGGGGCGTTCACCGGGGCCGACCGCGACAGGCCCGGCAAGTTTGACGCGGCGCGTAACGGAACCCTTCTGCTGGACGAGATAGGCGACATGCCGCTGGACCTGCAGGCGAAGCTCCTGCGTACCCTTCAGGAGCGCACCTATGAAAGGCTTGGCTCCAACAAACCCATCAAGGCGGAGTTCCGGCTGATAGTGGCCACAAACCGCAACCTGCAAGAGTTGAGCAGGACCGGAGATTTCCGGGAAGACCTGTTCCACCGGGTGAACACGTTCCCCATACACCTGCCCCCGTTGCGGGAGAGGCAGGAAGACATCCCGGCGTTGTGCCATCATTTCCTGGACCAGTTCCGGTCGCAGTTTGGCAAAGTCTTGCCTGGCATATCGGAAAACGCCATGGAGCTTATGGTCCATTACCCCTGGCCTGGCAACATCCGGGAGCTTCGAAATTGCGTTGAACGGGCGGCGATACTCACCGATGACGAGCTGATCCAGCCCGAACACCTGATCATCAATGAATCGCAGGGGATGGGCAACCCGGGGACATCGCATGTCCCCGGCGCGGAGGATGGCGTTTTCCGGCTGAACCTGTCAATCCCCAAAGAAAATATCTCGCTGGACTCCATCATCAACAATGTACTGTTGGAAACTCTTACAAAATGCGGGAATAACAAGTCCCGCGCCGCCGAATTATTGAAGGTGGATAGAGGCATCTTCTACCGCCGCACCTCGTAACCTGTTGTATTTCCCCACAAAACCTTTGTCGTAAAAAGCCACACGTGTGTTTTTACAACACACTTTTTACGTACATGAATTAATATAACTACTTGATTAAATAGGCTTATATGCTTTGGCAAAGTAATTGCTAATTAGACAAGGGTGAGAGCCTGGAGCCTGGGTAATCGCCGGGGCATCGCCACTTGGGTGGCATGCCGGGAAAGAGGGGGCGGCGATACCCGGGCGAAGGGACTCGTTAAGGATGAATTAGGAGTGATAACGGTCATGAGCCAGGAATCGGTGGAACATTTCCTCGGGCGGATAATAACCGACGAGGAATTCAGGCTGAGGGCGAAGGATTCGCTGAACAGGGCCGCCGTGGACTTGGGTTTTTCTTTTACCTCCAGAGAGATCGCGGCGTTAGCCAGCCTGGATGTGGAGGAGTTGGAGGGTGTGGCGCGCCAGTTGGACAAGTCCATAAGAAGAAGCGGCTCCATATATCACGAAGATAAACGGATGACCTCATCAGTGTAGGCTTTCGCCGCTGACGGGAGTGGCGGCGCGGGCTGGATGAGGTTTAAAAAAAACGGGGGATGCGATGAAAACAGCGGTAATAAGCCATGCTTTCCGGCACGAAGGTTTTGAGGCCGGGGCCCGGACCTGCGTCAGACGTGAGCTTTCAGATTATGTGGACATCAACAGGCTGTCGCGGATGCTCAACGATTTCTGCCAGGTGACAGGATTGATGGTGGATGTGATAGACCGCCGTTCCGGGGACATCCTGGTGGCCGAGGGGATAAAAAGTATCTGTGTCCATCACCACAAGGAATGCCCCATGTCGGACCTGACCTGCAAAGAGGTGTCGGGGCTGAGCAACGAAGGGGGGTTGGCCGGGGTGATGATAAGCCGGTGCGACATAGACCTGTCCACCGCCGTGAGCCCCATTTTCCTGGATGGCGAATACCTGGGCGACATATTTTTAGGGCCGGTGCTTCTGGCCCCCATGGAAAACGAGAAGATAGCCAAGCTGGCGCAGACCTTCGGGTTCGATAAAAAGCAGTACCAGCGCATGTATGGCGAGGTGAACGTCATAAGGGTTGACGAGCTCGCCGAGGCGCTGGCCTGTTTTAGGGAGATGATCCTGGCCATTGTAACCGGCGGCGGGGATGAAAAAAGCTACGCCTCGGCCTACCACATACTGTTCAAGGCCGCCCGTTATTTCATCAAGGAGACCTGAGGGTCCGACGCGGGCTTTGCCCAAGCGCCCGCTGGGCGCCTGATGGCAAGGCCGGCCGTTCCCGGAAACCTTACAGCGGGGGAGGCGCAGTGATGAATTCAGTGGCGGTTAAAGCATTCAGCGGCTCAGGCCATGTGGCCGGGATGAACACCGGAGCCAACCAGTACGCCTGCTTGATAGCCGACTGCCTGCAAAAGGGCGAATGTCTCTTGCTTGTCGTGGCGGGGATGGACGGGAGGATCCTCCATCTCAACCACTCCTGCCAGGTTCTCACCGGGATGAAAGATGAGGAGGCGGTGGGCAAGCATTTTTGGGACCTGTTCGATACCATCACCGGCGGCGCGCCGCAATCCCAAGGAAAAAACTGGATGGGGCTTACCTATCCTGTGGAGATGGAGAACTGCCACATAGATAGCGATGGCCGGCGGCGCTTTATCCTTTGGAAATGCGACGCAATAAAGGATGAAAGCGGCGGCTCCAGGTGCGTGATGATGGCCGGCCTGGACATGACCGAGCGCAAGAGGAGCGAAAAACGGCTATACAAGCGGATGGCGAAACTTAAACGCCGGATAACAAAAAGCATGGCCATCGCCAGCGCCGGAAAAACCTGGGATGGGAAAAACGAATCGCTCCACGGTTTGTTGGCCGAACGGCTGATTTCAGTTTGGGGGAAGATGGCGGCTCCGGCGCCGGTGGACGTGTCGGAGGATTTAAGTGAGCTGGAGGTGTTGAGCGAAGAGCTCAGCATGGCCTCGGCGGTTTTCGAGAAGTCCAATGAAGCCATGGTAATCACCGACGCCGACGGGTCAATCCGTTGCGTCAACCCGGCCTTCAGCGGAGTTACCGGATACAGCGCCGGGGAGGTTATAGGCCGCGGCCCCGCCATCCTCTGGCCGGAGCGGCAGGAAAGCAACGCGTATCACGAGCTGACCGAACATTTGGTGAAGAGCCTCCGCTGGCAGGGAGAGGCGTTGATCAAACGCAAAAGCGGCCAGGTCTTCCCCGCGTGGGTCTCCGTCTCCACCATAGATTTTGAGACCGGGAGCGGCTCCAGAAGCATAATCCTGATAAGCGATATCACCGAAAGAAAACTGAAAGAGGAAACCGAGCGGCATTACGCCTATCACGATCCCCTCACCGGCCTGCCCAACCGCCGCCTTTTTTACGACCGGCTCAACCTGGAACTGGCCCGCGCCAGGCGGGAAAGAGGCCTGATGGCGGTGATGTTCATAGACCTGGACCGGTTCAAACAGGTAAATGACAATTACGGGCACGAAACCGGCGATAAACTGCTTATAGCGGCCGCTGAAAGGCTGACAACCTCTCTGAGGGACACAGACACCATCTCGCGCCTTGGCGGGGACGAATTTACGGTGCTCTTTCCGAACATACATTCGGAGGAGGACACCGCGGCTATCGCCATGAAAATCGTAAGCGAATTCAACGAGCCTTTCGTTATCGACGGCATACAGATAATGGTTACGGTAAGCGCCGGCTTGAGCCTTTATCCGGACAACGGCGCCGACGCCGAGACCCTGATAAAAAAAGCCGACGACGCCATGTTCGCCGCCAAACGGGAGGGCAGGAACAGTTACAAGATTTGCTCTAACGATGTCATGAGCCTTTCCCTGGCCTCATCGGGCCTGGCCAGAAGGGAAGTATAGGCATGCTGTTTGAAAAACGCCGGACAGAAACCCCCATAAAAAGGATAAGGGCGCAGGACTTGCGGGTGGGCATGTTCATCGAAAAACTGGACAGTTCGTGGCTTTCGTCACCCCTTGTCATGTCCAACTTCAAGGTATCTTCGGAGAGGGACATCCGGACTCTCAGGGAATACGACATCGAACACGTCTTCATAGACATCTCCAAGGGTATTGATGTTGGAGATGAAAACCAGGCTCTCATAATGCCAGCCGGGCCCGGGCTGTTGAGCATGTTCGAGGCCAATCTCAGCGATTTCTGGGTGGACCGGCCTGTTCCCGTGGATATATTCAGGGCTATGGGTGATGCGCCGGACCTCCTTTTGAAAAGCGGCCAGGTCTATAGCAAGGAAGTAGAGACGAGTTTCGTTTCTACCGGCGTTTCCTCGGTTTACATACAAAATTCCCAGCGGCCCGATTTCAGCAGGTATGTAGAAGAACTCAATAAGATCAAAGAGCAGAAGCGCGGTGAGGGGTATTCTGGGGATTTCCTTAATCCCGCGGCGGTGGAAAACCAGCTACGGTTCATGCTCAATTATCACCCCATAAATCCCAGAGCGTTCCTTCCCGGCTCCGCCGCGCCATGTGACATATTGGCCAAGGCGGAGGTGGATGTAAAACATCTATTGTCCAGGGGCAAAGTTGTGGAGCCGGAGTTCATCTCCCAATGGGTAAGTCTTGACGAAAAAGTGATAATCCGCCGTGATGATCTGGGCGCGTTCCAGCTATACCTGGGGGAGGCTGGCAAATCCGCTGATGGCAAAGTGAAAGCGGCCATCATCCGGGAAAACTCTAAAATTATAGTTGAATCGCTGGCGGCCGACCCGAAAAGCGAAAAGCTGGTGGGGCAGACCAAGGAGGCGGTGCAAGACCTGATAGGCATGGTGATGGAAAATCCCACCACCTTTTACGCCGTCATGAAGATAAACAATTTCGACTACTACACCTTCACCCATTCAGTGAACGTGTCCACTTTGTCCATAGCTTTGGGCATGGCGGCCGGGATCACCAGCAAGCATGACCTTGCCGACCTGGCCCTGGGCGCCATATTGCATGACGTAGGCAAAAGCCAGGTGTGCCCCAACCTGATAAACAAACCCGGGGCGCTGACCAGCGAGGAGTTTACGGCGGTGGCCAGCCATGTCACCAAGGGGTACGAGATGGTGCGGTGGAACAAGGCGATAAGCGCAAAAGCGCTATTGCCGCTCATCCAGCATCACGAAAAACTCTCCGGGGGAGGCTACCCGTATGGTCTTGCGGGGGACCAGATCCACATCTTCGGGCGGATAGTGGCGCTTATCGACATTTACGACGCTCTCACCACGGAGCGCAGTTACCGCAAGGCCATGAAACCTTTTGACGCGTTGAACATAATCTCAAAAGCGCTTAACGATTACGACGCCGCCCTGTTCAGGTTGCTGGTGAGCATAATCCACAGGCAGGCTTCGTAATGAAAGGCAGGGTTTTATGATATTCAAACCTGGGATGGAAATATCGCTGGAAGGCGGCCAGACGCCCATAAAAGGCAACGTGCGCGGCTGGAAAGAGGGCAGGTATGTTCTTGTGGAGCGGCCCGGGCAGAGTTGGAACCTGAAGGTTGGCGTCCAGCTGGTTGGCAGGGTTTTCAGCGATGGATCATACTACGGGTTCACAACGGAAACGCTGGCGGCCCTGCAGGAAAGCCATCTCCTGGCGATCCGCTACCCTAAAGACATGGTGGAGTCGTCCGCAAGGAAACACGAGCGGTTCGAGTTTACCTGGCCTGTCACGGTGTCCCGCGGCAAGGAAAAAGACGACTTTTCCATGGAAGGGGCTATTACCGACATCAGCGCCGAAGGGTGCGGGTTCCTGTGCGACATGATGTTTAGCGCCGGGGAGAAAGCCTATCTTTCCGCTCATCTGCCAGGCGGCGTCACTATCGAAAAACTGGCGCTGGATGTCCGCAGGGGCGGAGCTTTGGGCAAACGCTACCAATACGGCGGCCGGTTTGAATTCAACGGCTCGGCCGCTATCCGGGGGCAACTGGCCGCTTTAATGGAACTGGCGCACGGCTATATCATGGAAGCGCAGGACGAGGAGGCCTCCGCCAGCGTGGCCGACGCCCAAACCCCAATAGCCATCGGCGGCAGGTGTCTTGTGCAGGTGGGCACGCAGAAACTTGTCACCATGTTCCGGGGGGTCTCGTCCAAACATGTGCTCACGGACACTCCAATGGATCAGGGAAGGCCGGTGATCCTGGCTCGCGGTTCTGTTATCACCGCCAGGTTCGCCCATGGAGGCAAGGTTTACGGCTATGAGTCTGAAGTGGTCAAGCAATACACCACTCCCTCATGCCTGTGGGCGTTAAACTGGCCTGGCCCGCTCAAGGGGGTAAGCCTGCGAAAGAGCGACAGGTTGTCCACATTCATACCCGTGGAGATAACCGCCTCGCTGGGCCGGCTCAAAGGGGCTATTTTGAACCTGAGCGAAGGCGGGGCCAAAATATGCGCGGAAAAATCCCTGGGCGCCTCCGGGTCGTCTTGCGAATTAAGTTTCAGTCTTCCGGCGGGGGAGAAATTGGGCGGCCTTCAGTGCGTGGCGCGAAGCTCCCGCCAGGTGGCGGGGAAAACCATTGTCGGGGTTTCTTTCGAGGAGACCGATCCGGCGCGTTTGATAGCCGTGCGGGCGTTCTACCACGATTGCATGCAAAGGCTGATCTGACCTTAGCTTTTTCCGGGTGGAGGGCGTTTTTCCAACCTGGCTCTCCACCGGCGCTCCATTCCCAAGCCGCAACTTTAACTCTTCCAATATCCCTGTTTGATTGAACGCATAACCCGGTTTTTGTCTTGATTAAGGACATCCACCATGTCCCGGTTCAAACACAGCATCCCTGTAAAACAGATATGGCTTAGCTAACCGATTGAAAAGGCGCGTCATGGCAAATGGCACGGCTATTGCTTTTTAGTTGGCGTAGGCAACTTGAAATTGGAAAGGGAGGACGGACGATGTCGAGAGAAGGCAAGATAATGGCGGTAAGGGTTTTTGGGCTTGCTTCCATGTTGGTGGTGAATGTGGCCTGCGCCATGATTTTCAAGCTGGCCTTTCTCGGTTGATGCCGTTTAACCAGGTATTGGAGGTTTTAGGAGATGTTTATCAGGGCAAACGATCTGATGTTCGGCTTTTTCTCGCTGATGTACATGGCGATATACCTGCGTAACCTGGTTTACTGACAGTATGGCCGGCTGAAGCCGGTCCTTGGGTTTAAGCCTCAATAACCGCCCGTCTCACCCCCCCTCAATCCCCTCGAGCCGGGCGGTTTTATTTATTTACCAGTTTGAATTTTCCGTAACCGGGATTTTTATGAAAATATACGGTATTTCCTGTGATATATTGAGCAAACACAAATTCTTGCGATTCAATTGGGTTGGCGCGCCTAACTCCCTTTGGGTAGAGGGTTGATGGACCCCTGTTACTTTTCTACGATGGAGCCGATCGTGTTATCTATTTCACAAAAACCGTATTGCCGCTCAAATCTCACGGCGCAGAATCATTCCATGTTGGGCCGCCTGGCCGCGGCCATAATTTTGGCGGCCCTGCCGGTAGTCTTTGCCGGTCCTTCCGCCCATGCGCTGAATGGATCGGGCAATGGCAATGGCAAGCCCGCCGATACGCTTTACGCCGCCGTTTACGACGACGAGGCGGTGCAAAACCTGGTTTCCATCCTGGAGGAGAAAACGGAGATAGCCACCAAGACCAAGCTGAACCAGGACCATGTGCCTGGTATCGTGACGGTCTTGAGGGGGCAAGACCTGGAGGCGCACGGCGTTCGCACGGTGGCCGAGGCGCTCACCGAGGCGCCGGGGATGGATGTGCTGTTGGACAACATTGGCTCCTGGAAGCTCATGGTGCGCGGCCTCAGCGAATCTTTCAGCTCCGGGGCCGTGAAAATAATGCTGAACGACATCCCGATGAACATGACCATCGCCGCCAAGGCCAACCCGGTTCTTAACATGCCCATAGAGCAGGTGGACCGTATCGAGATCATCCGCGGGCCGGGCTCCACCGTGCATGGTGAATACGCCATCCTCGGGGTGATAAACGTTATCACCTCAGACATGGGGCAGAGGATAACCGGAGCCGCCGGGAGCTTTTCCACCTTTTCCGGTAGCGGCCTGTTTTCATACAACGATCCCGGGCGAAACCTTCAGGCAAGTCTTAACCTGGCCGGGCGCGTTACCGACGGGGCCGACAGCAAAGCCGGAAAAGACGCGCTGTACGAGCCGTTTTACAACCTGGGCTCAATTTCCAACGCCCCCGGGCCCGCAAGCGAAAACGGCCAGTTCAACGCCGCCGTCCTGAAAATCGGCGCGGGCCGTTTATCATTGACCGCGCAAGCCCTTGACGACGGTTTAGGCGAACATTTCGGAATCTCTTCTTCTTTGCCGGAACCCTCCAGCAGGCTGGCCGATTGGAGTAAACAGCGCATGGTGGAAGCGGCTTATGAATATAACCACGCCGATTCCCTTTCGGTGAAAGTGAAGGCCGGGTATGGCGAGAACACCGAATTTAACGACACCCTGCTAATAATGCCCCCCGGCGGCGGGTTTTATCCCGACGGCTGGTATTACAGCATGTTTTTCCAGGAGTCTAAAACCAGTGGCGGGGTGGATGCCCTTTGGAGAGGCATAAACGGGCATGAGATTTTGCTTGGGCTGTCGGTCAGCCGGATAAGGGTATTGGACACGTGGGTGGAGTCTAACGTGGATCTTGAGACTTTTACCCAAACGGACTCGATGGTTAGATACCAGGGGGGCTCTTTCTGGATAAATGAGAACAAGACCCGCTCTGCCAAGAGCGTTATGTTGCAGGATCAGGCCCAGGTTGGCGAAAAGCTGATTCTTACCATAGGCGGCAGGTATGACGATTATGACGACGCCGGTAACAGCTTCAACCCCCGCTTAAGCGCGGTGTGGAGCATTGACGACACGCACATCCTAAAAGCCCAGTACGCCACGGCCTACCGCCCGGCCACATTCTCCGAGCTCTTTAACGCGCTGGATCCTGCCACCATCATTAATCCGGAACGGATCGAGACTTACGAACTGGGTTACGTTTACACCGAAGAGGATGTAGTGGCCCGGCTGACCCTTTTCTATTCCGACATCAAAGACCTTATAAGGAATAACGGATACGGGTTTGAAAACTTCCAAGGCGCCAGGTCTTACGGGGCGGAGGCGGAGTTTGAGGCGAAACCAGGCCAGTACATGAAAGTTTTCGGCAACGTTTCCCTGGCCCATTCCATAGATAAGGATACGGACAGGGAATTGGCCGATTCCACCCCGGTTATCTCCAAACTGGGGATGACGCTGATGCCCGCCAAAAGCGTTACCCTGTCCGCGCTTTGGCGGTATGTGGGGGACCGGGCCAGGCCCGCCGGGGACACCCGTGGCGAGCTTCCCGGATATAACACCCTGGATTTCACGGGGAGCTTTTTCAACGTGGGGATGAAGGGCCTGAGTTTGAGGGTCGGGGTGAAGAAC
This sequence comes from Nitrospinota bacterium, assembly GCA_016208975.1. Taxonomy (NCBI): domain Bacteria; kingdom Pseudomonadati; phylum Nitrospinota; species Nitrospinota bacterium. Next base: position 333,932 of record JACQXA010000004.1, on the reverse strand, counting down.
ACCCTGGATAACTCCATCAAAGACCCTTCAACCATAGCTTATTTGCCCGATGGCAGTTTTGTTCCGCTCTATCGTGATGACCTGTCCATCGCGGGCAGGCAGTTCTGGGCACAGGCGTCGTACAACTTTTAACAAAGGCCCATGCGTAAATTCATAGCCGCCGCCGCGGTGGTCTTTATGACCACGGCGCTGGCCGCGGGAACGCGAGCCGGTGACATGGAGCAGGAAAGGCTTTGGATTTCGCTGGATATTTTCCCCCGCATCCTGGCGGTGGATCTGGATATAGCAAGGAAAGTGACCCCATCAGGCTCAGTGAAAGTGCTCATGCTGTATGAGGACAACAAGGAACGGGCCGATGAGGCCATGGCCTATCTGAAGAAAAGGGCGCCTCACATAAGCGGCTTACCCATGGAGCTACAATCCGGAGCCACTGCGGATTGCGAAGGCTATTCGGCGGTAATGATCGTGGAGAGCATAAGCGACGCGTTGCTGAAAAAAGCCGTGACCTGCGCCATTGAGAACAAGATAATCCTGTTCTCCCCTTACGAGGCCGATGTCCGCAAAGGGGTTACGGCAAGCGTTCAGATACAAATAAAGGTGGCCCCTTATTTCAACAAGGCCACCCTGGCCAAGTCACAAATACAGATACACAAGGCCGCGCTAAAGTACTCGCAAATTTATGAATAATCCATCTCTCTCAAGAAGCCTGGCGATGCTTTTGCCGGGCGCGGTGGCCATAATGGGGCTTCTCATAGCCTTTGCGGCGGCCATCTACTGGGCGCAATACCTTATGCCGTTCATCAAGACCAGCGAGCAGGCCAAGTCCGAAGTGCTTATGCTGTATGCGCTGAACGGGGCTGAAGAGGCCGTGGATTCCGGCGACGAGGAGGCGCTGGGGCATCTTGTGTCCCGGCTTATGCTGATGGAAGACCCGAAGACCGGTAAAAAACTTTTCCTGGGGGTCACAATAAGCCTTCTGGGCGGAGAGGAAGTGACGGCCCGGGATCTAGACCTTGTCAGTCCGGTTTTCCCTGTGAGCGCCCCCATCTATTCTAAGACTTCGCAGGAGCTTCGCGGCGAGATAGAAATAATCTACAACGATTATCAATACAATCTCCTGGCCGAAGACGCCAAGCGCAAGCTGGTATATGTGCTTTTCGGGCTGGCCCTGTTCACTTTCATGGCGTACAGGTTCGCGGTATATCTTCTGGCCCCCCTATCGGCGCTGGCGTCCAGTTTGTCGAAAATGGAGTTTAAGGAGCTAGGCTCCCTGCCCGCGCCAGAGGGATATGTGACCGAGGAGGTCCGGCGGGTGGCCCAGGCGCTGGACGACCTTTTAAAGGGCATAAGCGAAGCGTGGCAGTCGGAGCGCGCGGCTACCGTGTCCAAGCATTACCTGGACAACATATTGTCCAGCATGTCCGACATACTGCTGGTTCTGGGCCCAGATCACCGGATTGAAAAAGCCAATAAAGCCGCTTGCGAACTGTTGGGTTACGAGGAAGAAAGCATAGAAGGGCTCAAAGCCGATGAAATCTTCGTTACCCCGGAGGGGAAAGGCTTCGAGGAGTTCCTTGCCGGATCCGGATTGCTGGAGCAGGAGAGTGTGCGGAACCTGGAGATGCCGTTGCGCAGAAAAGACGGCGGGTGGTTCCCGGCGCTGGTGGCCGCCTCTATTATGCGGGGGGATTCGGCCGAGGCCAGGGGAATTGTTTGCGCGGCCAAAGACATCACCCAGCTAAAAGAGGCCGAGCGGGAGCTAAAAGAGGCCAAAAACAAGGCGGAGGACGCCACAAAGCTGAAAGACAGGTTCGTTGCGCTGGTTTCGCACGACCTTAAGTCGCCACTATCATCCATCAGGATGAGCGTGGACCTTATAAAGATGACTACCGACGACCTCCCCAAGGATGCGCATGAGAACCTCTCCAGGATCCAGCAGATAATCGAGCACATGGTGGAGATGATCAAGGAACTGTTGGACCTGAGCCGGTTGCAGACCGGCAAGATCAAGCTCAACCACGAGGTTTTGGACGCGCACCATTCCATTCAGAACGTCTTTTACAAGATGTCCGGGCCCTCCGCGAAAAAAGAGGTGAAAATGGTGAACGATGTTCCCCAAAAAACCCTGGTGTACGCCGACCCGATACTATTCCACCAGGTGATACAGAACCTGGTGGTGAACGCCATAAAGTTCTCCACCCCCGGCGGGGCGGTAACAGTGTTCATCCCGGATGATGGCAAGGGGAACATAGCCGTTAAAGACACCGGCGTGGGGATAAGGAAGGAATTCCTGCCCAACCTCTTTTCCGCCGAGGTGAAAACCACCACGATAGGCACGGCGGGGGAGAAGGGAAGTGGCTTGGGGCTTCCCCTTTGCAATGAAATAATCAAGGCCCACAACGGCTCTATAAGCGTGGAAAGCCAGGATGGGGCCGGAACCGTTTTCTACCTCACATTCCCGCAAAAGGATAGTTCCGGCCAGCGCCTCTGACCCGCCTTTTGACAGGCGGCGCACCGCTTTATATAATAATAATTTACGTTCACGAACCATTTAATAAAGGTAGCGCCGGAAATTGAGCGGGGACAAAGAATCAAAACAGGCGTCCAAGAGGATAGCCATAGCGTCAGACCATGCGGCTTTCGATCTCAAACAGCAGATAGTCGCCCATCTTAAGGAAACAGGTTTTGCGCCGGAGGATTTCGGGGTTTACGAGAATATCTCGGTGGACTACCCGGACTATGGCGTAAAAGTGGCCAAGGCCGTGGGCGATGGAGACTTTGACCGGGGCATACTGCTTTGTGGCACGGGGATAGGCATGTCCATCACCGCCAACAAGCTCCCCGGCGTGAGGGCCACCCTGGTGTACGACAACTACACCGCCAGGATGAGCAGGCTCCATAACGACTCCAACGTGCTGGTGCTGGGCGGGCGCACCACGGGAATCAGCGTGGCGCTGGACATTGTGGACACCTGGCTTACCACCGAGTATGAAGGGGGCCGCCACGACAGGCGCCTTAAAAAAATATCCGATCTGGAAAATAACCGGGAGTAAATAAAGATGAGTCTGGCCGAAACCCAATCCATCCTCAAAACACAAGACCCCGAGCTTTGGGCCGCAATCCACGGCGAGGAGGAGCGGGAGGATTTTACTTTGGAGCTGATAGCCTCGGAAAACTTCACCAGTGAAGCGGTGCTGGAAGCCCAGGGCTCGGTGATGACCAATAAATACGCGGAAGGGTATCCCGGCAAGCGTTATTACGGCGGTTGCAAGAACGTGGACGTGGCCGAACAGCTGGCCATAGACCGGGCCAAGGCCCTTTTCGGGGCGGACCACGCCAACGTCCAGCCCCATTCCGGCTCCCAGGCGAACCAGGCGGTGTTTTTCGCGGTGTTAAACCCCGGCGACACCATAATGGGTTTGAACCTGGCCCATGGCGGCCATCTTACCCATGGACATCCGTTGAGCATGTCGGGCAAATGGTTCAAGGTTGTGCCATACAACGTGGGCAAAGAGACGGAAACCATAGATTTCGACGAGATGCGCAAGCTGGCCCGCGAAAACAAACCAAAACTCATCATCGCCGGCGCTTCGGCCTATCCCAGGGTTATCCCATGGGAACCGTTCCGGGAGATTTGCGACGAGGTTGGCGCGGTTTTCATGGTGGACATGGCCCACATTGCCGGTCTTGTGGCGGCGGGGCTTCATCCTTCGCCGGTGCCGTACGCCGATTTTGTAACCACCACCACCCACAAAACCCTGCGCGGGCCCCGGTCCGGCATGGTGCTGTGCAAGGAGAAATACGCGGCGGACCTGAACCGGGCGGTGTTCCCCGGCCTGCAGGGCGGGCCGTTGATGCATGTCATCGCCGCCAAGGCCGTGGCTTTAAAAGAGGCGATGAGCGACGAGTTCAAGGATTACCAGCGCCAGATTGTGAAAAACTGCAAACGCCTGGCGGACAGGCTTATGGCCGGCGGGTTGCGGCTGACCTCCGGCGGGACGGACAACCACCTGATGCTGGTGGACCTGCGCGGCAAAGGGATAACCGGCAAGGCGGCGGAGGCCGGGCTTGAGAAGGCCGGTATAACCGTGAACAAGAACGCCATACCTTTCGATCCGGAAAAGCCACTGGTAACCTCCGGCATAAGGATCGGCACACCGGCCATCACCACACGTGGGATGAAAGAGGCGGAGATGGATATTATCGGCGGGTGGATATCCGAGGCTTTATCCAGCCTGGATGACGAGGCGAAGCTCGGCGTCATCCGCGGAAAAGTGCGGGAGCTGTGCGAAAGGTTCCCGCTGTACCGCCGCAAGGCGGGCGCGCTTTCCTGACCGTAAGCGATGAAATGCCCCGCCTGCGGAAACCTTGAGAACAAGGTGATAGACTCCCGCCTGACCAAGGAGAACGACATGATCCGCAGGCGGCGGGAGTGTTTGCAATGCCAGCGGCGGTTCACCACCTACGAGCGGATAGAGGAAACCCTGCCGCTTATAATAAAGAAGAACGGCGCGCGCCAGCCGTTCGACCGGGGAAAGTTAATCTCCGGTATCGAGAAGGCCTGCCACAAGCGCCCCGTGTCCGCCGAGGACCGGGACGAACTGGTGGAAGAGGTGGTTCGGGCCGTGATGGGCGTTGGAGAAAAGGAAGTGCCGGTGGCGTTCGTGGGAGAGGCCATCATGCGCGGGCTTCAAAAACTGGACGACGTGGCGTATGTGCGTTTCGCCTCGGTGTACAGGGAGTTCCGCGACATCAGGCAGTTCAAGGACGAGTTGGACAAACTAATAAGCAACGGCAAGCAATGAGCCGTTATTACCCCGTATTCCTGGATATCCTTGGAAAAAAATGCGTGATAGTGGGAGCCGGGCAGGTGGCGGCGCGCAAGGCCGCTTCGCTTGTGGAGTGCGGCGCGATGGTGACGATTGTGGCGCCAGCCGCTGGTGAAGCTATGGCCGAAATGATAAAGACCGGCCAGGTGGAATGGCTTCAAGCCCCGTTCGCGCCGGAGTATTTGAACGGCGCGGCTTTGGTTATAGCCTCCACCGATGACGACATGGTGAACCGGAGCGTTTATAAAGAGGCGTCGGAGCGGGGGATCCCCGTGAACGTGGTGGACCAGCCGGAGCTTTGCACATTCATCGTGCCTTCTGTGGTTAAGCGGGGGGACTTGACCATCGCCGCCTCCACCTCCGGCAAAAGCCCGGCGGTGGCCAAACGGGTGCGCCGGGCGCTGGAGAAGGTGTTCGGCGACGAGTGGGGGGTATATCTTTCCATGATGGGCGAGGCGCGGGAGATCCTGTTGAGCAGAGAGGCCGATCAGCGAAAAAGGGAAGAGGTGTTCAACCGCCTGGCGGATTCGGCCATGCTCGACAAAATAAAGTCGGGCGACCTTGCCGGGGCGCGTCGCGTGATGGAGGAGATACTGACCCAATGACCACGCTTTTCGCCCTGGCAACGTTCCTGTATTTCGTGGGGATGGTCAAGTACCTGCTCCATCTGGGGCTTCGCAACCGGATCCTTTTCATACTGGCCACGGTGATGATACTGATCGGGTTCGTATTGGAGACTGTGGGGCTTGTACAGCGCTCCAGCCTTACCGGGCATGGGCCTTACACCAACGCTTACGAGTATTGCCTGTTTCTGGCGTGGGCCGTGTTCGCCGTGTTTTTGGTGGCCGAGGGTTATTTTAAAATGACGCCGTTGGGGGCCTTCATGGCGCCCATCGGGTTCTTGCTGATGCTCATCTCGTTCGCCATTTCGCCGGACGCCGAGCCCGCTTTGCCGGTGAAGGCCTGGTGGCTCACCATGCACAGGACGCTGTCGTTCCTGTCCTTCGGGGCGTTTTCGCTTATGTTCGCGGCGGGGGTGATGTATCTTATCCAGGAACGCCAGCTGAAACTGAAACATTTCGGCGGCTGGTATCACCGCCTTCCGTCTCTGACAACGCTGGACGACGCCAACCGTATCGGGCTTACGTTCGGGTTTCCCATAATAACCGTGGGCGCCATCGCGGCGCAGGTCTGGGCGGCGCAAAGCTACGGCGCCCTTGTGATGAACGCCTCAACAGTGGCGCTCATCGCGGGATGGGGCGTATACGCCGCCTTGGCGGTGGGGCGTTATTCCATGGGTTGGCGCGGCAGGCGGGCGGCGGTCTTGGGAATCTGCGGATTTTGCGTTGTAGTATCCTCGTTACTGATTCATCTGGGGGCAAAATGAACCTGGTTGTTCTGGGCTTAAACCACAACACCGCGCCGGTTGAGGTGCGGGAGAAACTGTCGGTGTCGGGCCAGGGGCTAAAAGACCAGCTTCTGATGATAAAGGAGCGGGCGCCGGAGGTGCGCGAGGAGGTCATCCTCTCCACATGCAACCGGGTGGAGATATACGCCCTCGTGGGGGATATAAAACATGGAGTGGAGTCTCTTAAAAAATTCCTTTGCGACTACCACGAGATAGACCTGGAATCGCTGGAGAAATCCACCTATATATACGCGCTGGAAGAGGCGGTAGAACACCTTTTCAAGGTTTCATCGTCGCTGGACTCCATGGTGATAGGCGAGCCGCAGATATTGGGCCAGGTGAAAGACGCTTACAAAGAGGCGCGGGAACTGGCGGTGACCGGCTCCATCCTCAACAACCTGTTCGAACGGTCTTTCTCGGTGGCCAAAAGGGTTCGCACGGAGACGGCGATAGCCGAAAACGCCGTGTCCATCTCATATGCGGCGGTGGAGCTGGCGCGCAAGATATTCAGCGACATCTCCGGGAAAACAGTTCTGCTCATCGGCGCCGGGGAGATGATAGAGCTGGCTTGCAAGCATCTTATAGCCCAAGGGGTGAAGACGGTGCTGGTGTCCAACCGCACATACGACAGGGCCGTGGAGTTGGCCAAACGGTTTAACGGCGAGGCTGTGCTGTTCGACGACCTTCATGAGGAGCTTAGACGGTGCGACATAGTAATAAGCTCCACCGGCGCGCCCCATTTCGTTGTGCGCAAAGACCTGGCCACCAAAGTGATATCCGAGCGGCACAACCGCCCCATGTTCTTCATAGACATCGCCGTGCCAAGGGACATCGAGCCGTCCGTAAACGAGATAGACAACTGCTATGTTTACGACATAGACGATTTAAAGAGCGTGGTGGACTCCAACCTGGCCGAGCGGGCCAAAGAGGCGCGCAAGGCCGAGGATATAGTGAAGAAGGAGGTGGGCCAGTTCATGACATGGCTGGACCATCTGGAGGTTGCGCCAACCATCATCGCCCTGCGGGAGAAAATGGAGAAGATACGGAGGAACGAGCTGGATAGGACGCTCAACCGCCTGCCGTCGCTTACGCCGGAGGAGCGGGACACGCTGGAGAAAATGACCCAGGCCATGGTGAACAAGATGCTCCACACCCCCGTGGTGAACCTGAAGAAGAGGGCAGAGACCGAGGACGGATACAAACATCTGGGAGCCTTGCGGGACCTTTTCGAGATAGGGGAGTGAAGATGCGGCTCTATTGCCAACAAAAGGTGGCAATAGTACTGTAAGGGTGTAATGCAATCCTTACAAAAGGAATATTTATGACCACTGTTGCTAAAATCACCGCCAAAGGTCAAACCACGATTCCTCGAGAGATCCGGTTGGCTTTGAAAGTAAAGGCTGGCGATCTGATAGCGTGGGAAGTCGCCGCCAATGGGCATGTGGAAGTCCGAAGGGTGCAACCCACGGACATGGAATATCTGCGGGCGTTGGAGGGAACCATGAGCGAATGGACCGCTCCCGAGGACGAAAAGGCTTACCGTGACCTTTGATGCGTGGGGTGTGGCGCGCGGGAAGCTTGGGAAGCTTTCTGGAGTGGACAGTGAAAAAGTCCAGAAGAACCTGGAGAATTTGTTGAAATAACGTTTACAGAAATTATTTTTCTGGATATGGAGTTCTATTTTGTCTGATATAAAAATAGGCACTCGTGGCTCTCCCTTGGCGCTGTGGCAGGCCAACTGGGTTAAGGCTCAGCTTGAACAACAGCATCCCGGCATTTCCGTGGAGCTGGAGATCATACAGACCCAGGGGGACAAGATCCTTGACGTGGCGCTGGCCAAGGTGGGCGGCAAGGGGCTTTTCGTGAAAGAGATAGAGAGCGCCCTGCTGGACAACAGCGTGGACATCGCCGTCCACTCCATGAAAGATGTGCCAACCGAACTGCCCGAGGGGCTGTTTATAGCCTGCATCTGCGAACGGGAAGACCCGCGGGACGCTTTCGTGGCGCGGCAGGTGAAATCCTTCGCTGACCTGCCGCAACGCGCGGTGGTGGGCACCTCGTCGTTACGCCGCCAGACCCAGATACTCCACCGCAGGCCGGATTTGAAAATAGTCCCCCTGCGCGGCAACGTGGGCACACGGATAAAGAGGATGGAGGAAAACAACCTGGACGCGATAATCCTCGCCGCGGCGGGGCTTGTCCGGCTGGAGCAGGCGGGCCTTATAACCTCGTATATGTCCGTGACGGAGTCTCTCCCTGCCGTGGCGCAGGGCGCCGTTGGGGTGGAGGCGCGTATCGGCGACGAGCGGGTGTTGAACCTTATAAGGTTTCTGGATCATCACAAAACAAGGGTGGCGGTGGAGACGGAACGGGCGTTCCTCACCCGGCTGGAAGGCGGATGCCAGGTGCCCATAGCCGGCCATGCGGTGGTGGATGGCGAAAAAGTGGCGCTGGAGGGCCTTGTAGGCTCGCTGGACGGATCTGTAATCCATAGGAATAAAGCGGAGGGCAAAGTGGGCGCTCACGAAGATATGGGCAGGGCGCTGGCGGACGATTTGCTAAAGAGCGGCGCCGGGGAAATCCTTAAAGAAGCTTACGGCAAATAGCCCAAACCGGCTATTCCACGCCAAGGCGGGCTGAATTTTTTGGTTCGGGCCGATTGATGCTATACTTTAAGATGATTGACACCACAGGTGGAATACAGCGCAAAAACAACTATGTCTAACACGATAACTGCGCCGCCGGTGATACTTATCGGCTCCAATGTCCGCTTCCTGGCCGAAAACGCCATACGCCACGGGCGTGACGTTTTCACGGTGGACTTCTACGGGGACTGGGACGCCAAAAAGCTTTCCCCCAACCGCTCTGTCAAGCGCGAAGGGGCGGGTGTGTTCGACCTGCGCGCCCTTCCAGCCATAGCCGACGGCATAGCCAACTCCGGCGTGGTTTACGGTCCCGGTTTCGAGAACGACATATTCGCCCTGGCGCGCCTTTCAGACCTGGGGCTGGTGATGGGTTGCTCTATCGAGACCGTCCGGAAAGCCCGGGATCCGGAAACCATAGCCCGCGCCGCCACAGCCTGGAATTTCAGCTATCCCAAGATCAGCAAAGACATGACGGAGTTCCCCAAAGGTGAGCGGTGGCTTATAAAACCCATCGCCAGCGCCGGAGGGGTGGATATACGGCTGGCGGACGAAGGGCTGGCGCCGGAACGGGGCAGGGTGTATTACCAGCAATACGTTCCGGGCATGCCGTCGTCTGCCATGGTGGTGTCCAACGGCTCGGAGGCGGCCCTGCTGGGCGTGTCCACCCAGATAATCGGCGACCCAGCTTTCAACGCCGCGGGTTTCAGGTTCGTGGGCAACGTGTTCCCGCACCCATTCGCCCGGGAGATTACCCCCCTGGCCACAGCCATCGCCGAGGCGCTCACGCTGGAGTTTGAGATGAAAGGGCTCTGGGGGTTCGATTTCATCTACGCCGGATCTGTCACGCTCATAGAGATAAATCCCCGCCCCACTTCAGCGCTGGGCCCGCTGGACTCCGCCACGTGGAACGACCTGGTGGGGCTCCATATAGACAGCGTGATGGGAAAAAAGTCCAACCTTATTTTAGACCCCGGCCCCACAGGGCGCTATTTCGCCCATGGCCGGATCTTCGCCAGGACGGAGTGCATATTCACAGGTTCCCAGGCTTGGTATGACCGGGGCGCTAGGGATTTACCTTTTGATGGGGACTATATAAGCGCCGGGGAGCCGGTGATGACCCTTACTGCCAAAGGTTCTAGTTACAATGGCGCGCTTAACAAACTGCGGGCCGATGCCGACGAGGCTTTAAACGGCCTGCTCCCGGCCACCGCAACGCCATCACTCCGGCTTTAATTTTTTAGGGCCATGGAAAACTTCGTTTATTTCAACCCCACTAAAATCCTGTTCGGCCGCGGCCAGGTACAGAACGTTGGGAGAGAAACCGCCCTCCATGCGAAAAAGGCACTGCTTCTTTACGGCGGAGGGAGCATAAAGAAGACCGGGCTTTACGGCGCCATCACCGCCAGCCTGAAAGAACAAGGGGTGGTGTATGTGGAGCAGGGGGGCATAAAACCCAACCCGGAGATAGCTTCCGTCCGCCAGGGTGTGACCACATGCCGGCGTGAGGGGATTTCATTTATTCTGGCGGTGGGCGGCGGGTCGGTGATAGACGCGGCCAAGGCCATTGCCGCCGGAGTGGATTATGATGGCGACCCGTGGGATTTTTTCGACAAGAAGGCGGTTCCAAAAAATCCGATACCCATCGGAGTGGTGTTGACCCTTTCCGCCACCGGTTCCGAGGCCAACGGAAACGCCGTGGTCTCAAATCCCTCCACCCATGAAAAACGCCCCATTTACCACCCTTTGTTGCATCCAAAGTTTTCGATACTGGATCCGGAACTGACATACACAGTATCAGCGGAGCAAACGGCTTACGGCGCTGTGGACACGTTAAGCCACGTTTACGAGCAGTATTTCCATCATGTGGAAAGCTCGCCCATCCAGGACGGGTTTTGCGAGACCATCATGCGGGCGGTGATAGCCAACGCGCCCCTGGCCATAGAAAATCCAGCCGATTACAACGCCCGCGCCAACCTTATGTGGGCCTCCACGCTGGCGCTGAACAACCTGCTTGGCGCCGGGGCGAAAGGGGACTGGGCCTCGCACATGATTGAGCACGAGCTTTCCGCCCATTACGGCATAGCCCATGGCGCTGGACTGGCCATAGTCTTCCCTGCGTGGATGACCCATGTTTATAAAGCGAATCCCGCCCGGTTCCGGCGGTTCGCGGAGAAAGTCTGGGATGTGGACACTGGCGGGATGACCGGCGAGCAGGCCGCCATCGCTGGCATAGAGGCCATGAAGGGCTTTTATAGAAACAACCTGCGTATCGGCGTGACCATGAAAGATTACGGCATGGACGGCTCGAAGATAAGCGTTATGGCCCCATCCGCCATGAAGTTCCGCTCCATAGGGAATTTCGTGACCCTGACAAAAGAAGACATAGAGGAAATTTACAAGAAAGCGCTGGGGTGAGGTGTTTATATCCCTTGTTACCGGGAGTGATTTTAATGGCGATGTAACGAGGGTTTGGAAACCTTATTTTTTAATCCTCACGCAATTTCCTTTGAACCATGCGGCCAGTTCTTTTTCGGTAATTTTACCTTCCGCCAGTCTGAAAAACATTGTGACCGCGTCCGCTTCGGAGGCGGCTAAATCCCATCCATTTAGAAATAGGAAGACGCCTGCCACCACAAGTCCTGTCCGCTTGTTGCCGTCAATGAATGGATGGTTGCGGACAATGCCGAATGCATATGCGGCCGCCAGATCGAACACGGGAGGGTTATCATATCCATGAAGATTAAGGGGGCGGGCTAACGCTGATTCTAGCAGACCATCCTCCCGGACGCCCTCGCTTCCACCATATTCCGCTATCATTTGTGTGTGGATAGCCAGCACAGCGCGCTTGCCAACCCAGCGGATTTTCACTTGCCCAGCTTGCGCAAAGCGTTCCGGTACTTGCGGGAAATATGGCTTGCGGCGGCCATTTCTTCCTCGAACCCGGGATCAAACGGGGTGATCTCGAAACCGGAAGCGGTTTCGGTCATATATAGCGTGTCGCCTTTGGCGACTTTCAGCCTGGCCAACGCCTCGCGAGGTATAACCACTCCGGTCGAATTGCCAATTGTAGTAACTTTTAGTTTAATCATAGATGTACCTCTCAATTAGATTATAACATATGTTATAACGGGAGGTAAGGTTTAAGGTATCCGGAATGTCCTTAATCGCAGGATAATCCGGGCCGCGCATTTTTCACGGCGCTGGCGCCACCGTTACCATAAGATGGATTCTAGCCTACACCCTCTCCTGCTTCAAAAACATCCACACCCCCGCAAGGGCAAACACTATATGCGCTCCGTAAACGGAGACTAAAGGCGGCAGTTTGCCCGCCTGGCCGAATGCCACCCCCATGGAGAATGTGAACCAGAACAGCGCCCCGGTGACCACCGCCACGCCTATTCCCACCAGCGCGCCCCCGGCCCGGCTGGAACGCACCGCCAGCGGCGTGGCCAAAAGAGGCATAACCAGGCTAATGAGGGGGAAAGCCACTTTGGCGTGCATGTCCGCGGTGTATTTGGTGTCGTCATATCCGTTCTGGCGGACATCTTTAATGTATTCCTTGATCTGGGCAAGGTTCATCTCCTCCGGGTCCAGCTGGGCCTGGGAAAGCTCCTCGTAGGATATGGCCCCGGCGGGGATGATGTGGCGTTCCTCGAATTTTTCCTCGAACGCCCCCTTCTCGCCGAACCGGGTCTCCACATAGCTTTCAAGCTCCCATGCGCCGTTTGTCATTTTCCCTCTCGACGCGAATATCCGGGCCGCCAGCTTGTCGCCTTTGTCGTTGAACACGAATATGGAGATGTCTTTAAGCTCTTTTTCATTCGGGTCGAAATGGCCTATGTTCCAGATGGATCCGTCGTCGGCCTTGTACCAGATACGGTCGTTGGCGAATAACCCTTTGCGGGGCTGTTTTTTTATTTCGTCGTAATAGATGCGGTTAGACTCCCGGGCGGAGATGTGGAAAAGGTACTCGCTATCAAGAAATGATAGGGCGCATATGGCCAGGCTGGCCAGCAGTACCGGGGCCGATATGCGAAGCAGGCTCAAGCCCGCCGCTTTTAACGCCGTAAGCTCGCTGTGGCGGGACATGCTTCCGATGGAAAGAAGGGCCGCCAACAGCACGCATATGGGGGTGACGTGGAAAACACCCATGGGTATCCTGAATATCATGTATCGCGCCACCATGTCGGTGGTGGCTCCGAACTTCACGAAATACCCCACCATGTCCAGGAACACCACCATCTCGTAAAACATGAGAAGGGTGATCATGGACATGAGGAATATCCGCAGGAATTCCTTTAGTATATAGCGGTCAATAACTTTCATCGTCCGCCGTTATTTGCGCGATTGTCTTCATGGGGTTAAATTATGAGCCCAGCCCGGTCTGTCGCGCCATAAAAAAAGCCCCGTCTTTTTCAAGACGGGGCCAACAGCCGTGAATGTCTAGAACAGGTATTCCAGCGACCCTTCTATCTGGCGCTGGGCGCTCAGGGGCAACGCCTTGTGCGCGAAAGTTTCCGCGTCCGTAAGGTTGTACGCGCCCACCGAGAGGCGGATAACTTTACCCCCGCCCAATGGATAGGTATAACCTGTCTTGGCGTTGAGCGTCCAGGTCTTGTCTTTACCGCCAAAATCTTCGGACATGTTCATGTCGTAGTAAGTGGCCGTAATGTTGCCCATCACCCGGCCGTTATCGTAGCCGCCGCCCAGGGTGTAGGTGGCCCGGGCCTTGTCTTTAACCACCTGGCCTGTGGTGACGTCCTTTATCTCCTGCTGGAGGGTGTTGGCCAGCAGGTTGAAGTCGCCGGAAACCCATTTCAGCTGGGCCTCAAGCCCTTTGCGGTCGTACTCCTCGAAGTTGTCATACATAACCGTGCCGTCTTCGTTGGCCACGAAGTTGATAGCGTCTTTAATCGTGGAGAAGAACGCGCTGGCGTCCAATGTCAGTCCGCCGCCAAGCCCTGCGTTCACCCCGGCCTGGTAAGATAACACCTTTTCCACCCCAAGGTCCGGATTGGGTTTAATGAGCCCGCCCGCTTCATTGTACCGGTAACCAAGAGGGGGAACGGTATATCCATTAGAGATGGTGGCGCGCAAGGTGACTGGAGCAGTATTGAACCTGTAAAGGACACCGGCGTTAAGGCCCGTGAACGTGCCAAACGTCTCCTCGTTACTGTACCGCGCTCCGGCCTGCAAAATAATATTGTCAAGATTCTGCTGGACGGAGCCGAACACGCCGCTGGTGTCTATGTTGTACTCTTTGTTGGCGACTTCATCGTTAAGGGCGCCGTTCTTGGCCTCGGCGCCCACCGTAACTGTTGTGGCGTCGAACACTCCGCGCCAGATGCCGGAGCCTCCATATACGTTTTCTTTGGATGAAAGCGAACCATACTGGCCAAAGTCCACCAGGTATTGGTCAACGTTTTTGGCCGAGTTCTGGCCGTAAGCCGTAATCTTGAACGCGCCGGGCCCGGCGTTGGCCGTAAGGGTGGCGCCGCCGCCGGAGGTCCTCTGCTTGTAGTTATCGTAGTATCCGGCAAGGAAATCCCTGTACTCGCCACTGCCAGCTTCAACCTGGAAAGTGTAAGCCTGGGCGAAAATGGTGGCTAGCCCGCCGAGGTCCGCCTCAAAACTGGCCACGCCGTTATTGTTGTGGATGACCCGTTTGTCCCCCTCCAGCCCGGTCTGGTTGCGCGTGCCGCCTCCTACCGAGAGGGCTATGGCGTCGTTGAAATAATCAAGGTTGGCCGCGGCGAAACCGGTTCCATGGTCGCCACCGCCAGCCTTCACATAGCCGTTACGTTTCCGGTCGGACTTGTGGGTGATAACGTTCACAATGCCGCCCATGGCCGAACCCCATTCAGACCCGGCCGGGCCGTGCACCACTTCTATCCTGTCTATCTGCTCGGCGGGGATCATGCCTATGTTGCCGATGCCATTCTCCAGGTCGGTCAGCGGAATGCCGTTTATGAACACCGGGGTCTCGTAATCCCTCGTGCCCTGAACCAGGGGATAGGCGAAAGAGTTGGCGCCGATGTTGGAATCCACCGTCACGCCGGGCATGGTCACCAAAGACTCCGCCGCGTCCCTGGCCGGGAGCGACTGGATCTCTTCTTGTACCACAATAGTCACCCGGTCGGGCTGGTTGCTTAAACGCTCTTCCCACCGGCTGGCGCTTATCACCACAGGCTCGATGGAAACGGCTTGTTCAGGTTGCGCCTCCTGGGCGGGCGCTGAAGTAGCTGAGCAAATGGCGGACACAACAATGGCGAAAAAAATCTTTTTCATAACCATCCCCTCACTGGATGAAAATAATTTCTTGTGTAGGCTACTTTTATATCACGGAATGTCACAAAGATGACAGGGCTTAAATAAGGCGGATGCCCGGTAATGTATTAAAAACCAACAGGTAATGACGTGTTGTACCAGAGCCTTAAAGAAAAACAGGCATGTTACGGCCGGGCGCGTTACATGGACCAAACCTCGGCCCAACGCCTCAGCTCATACCGGGCCATCTCATCGAACATCGGTTTTTCGCAATTGATGGTGTCCCAATTTTTCCCCTGGGTTACGCTTATCATCCTGCAACCGCCCCAGCAGGAGGGCGCGAAGGCGCAAGGCTCGCCCTCCTTGAAACAATGCTGTTTCCACCCCTGGTTGGCTATCCTAAGCTCGAATTTATCTTTAGCCTCTTCTGATTTCGCGTCACACCGGTATTGAGGCAGGCTGTCGAGCGCGGCGCAAAATGTGGTTTCTCCGGCGAAGTTCATCATAAGCTCTTCGCACATGATGAAAGCCTCACAAACGATGCGTGGGAACGCAAGCTTCCGCATGTAACCGAGCTCATCAATGGCGTCGAAACATTTCACTAAAGTGGCCAAGGTCTTTTTCGTGTTCAGACGGCTGATTTTTCCCTCTTCCTCTGGACTCAACGTTGGAACCCTGTCCATTATCGGAGTCACTGAAGTACTGGCGAACCGCTCCCGCAACGGAAGTAGCATTTTCAACATTTTCCGGTATTCTTCCTCTTCACCGGCGTGGATGTTGGTGGTCAACGTCAGCCTTATTTGGGGCGGTAGCGCTTTTATATTCGCCAGCACCTGGCTCAACGACGGTTTGCCGCCTTTCATGGGGCGGGTTTTGTCGTGCTCCGGGTCTATGGTTATCTGGAGGCCCGCCAGCCCAGCCTTCATGAGCTTTTCAACTTTATCCCTGGTGGCGGCCTGCCCGTTGGTGATGATCTGGAAAGTGAATTCCCGCCCGTTCTTTCTGGCGGCGCTTTTTAACAGCGAGGCTATTTTGTAAAGGTAGTCGGCCACAAGGAAAGGCTCCCCTCCGCCGGTCACCAGCAATTTCCAGGTTTGTCCCGGCGAGGACTCCAGGTGGTCGGCCATCTTTTTGGCTATTTTCTCCGGGGCAAGCCTTTTCTTCTCCATGTTCTGGGCGCGCACCTGGTCGTTATAACAGTATGTGCAGGCGAACTGGCATGAATAGGTGGGCAGGAAAACCACCTGCGACTCGTTGGTGGGGTGCCCATACATGCAGTATCTCAGGTATTCGTCCAGGGTGGGCTCTATGTCTTCCTGCTTTACCACAAGCTTTTCGGCCACAAGGAAATTGAGCCACCGGCCGTCCACGCCTTTGCCTATGGGTTGGCCCGCAAGCTTCTTTTGCAGGCGGAATGTCCTGCCGGTCAGGTTATTGTGGACCAGGAAATGGTCTTTCCTCGCCGGGTCTTTTTCCGTAATTAGCCAGGGGGCCTGGCGGTACTCATTTCCCATATATCCCTCAATTTGCCGGTGGCGCGGCCATGCCGCAAGTATTTTCGCAATAATAATAGCATAGGTTCGCCGTATCCATCTTGCGCTTTAGGCGCTATAAACCGGGTTGTATTCCCCGGGTCTTTTCCTTATAATCCAAAATTCGCTTTAGCGGGAAACCCGTATTTTTTGGCGCCGGGCCCTACGCAATCGTTACCCGCGAACCCCGTCAGGCCCGGAAGGGAGCAGCGGCAGTGGAGCTTTCGATGTGCGTAGCAAGCCCGGCGCCTTTATTCAGGCTATGGCGAAAAAACTTGCGGAACCCCGCCGGGAAAAATAAAATAACCTGTTTTTGGCGCCAGCATGCTGTATGCGCGGGCGTCCAGGCGGTTTTTTATTCCGCCGTCCGTATTTCGTCCGCTTTGGTAGTGGTTTAAAAAAATGGCCCATACGGCTCGCATAGTGATTACAGGGGTGGGGCTTTGCGCCCCCAATGGCGACAACCTTGCCCAGTTCCGCCAGGCTCTCCTGGAGGGACGCTCTGGCGTTGAATGGCTCAACACCAGATACATGCCTCCCGTGCCCGCCGGGGTTTGCCATTTCGACCAGTATAAGCATCAGAACAAGAAAGCGGCCCGGAGAGGAACAAGGGCCGGGGCCATCTCCATATATTGCGCCAACGAGGCCGTGGCCGACTCCGGATTGAGCCTAGACTCCACCGGCAGGGACAAAGTTGGCGTGTTCATCGGGATAACCGAGCATGGCAACGTGGAGACCGAAAACGAAGTTTACAACCTGGGCCAGTACAATAACGACGTGCGGTTCTGGACCCACCATCACAACCCCCGCACCGTGGCCAACAACCCGGCGGGCGAAGTCACGCTGAACATGAACATTACGGGGCCCCACCTTTGCCTTGGGGCCGCTTGCGCCGCTGGCAACCTGGGGCTTATCTATGGCGCCCAGATGCTTATGCTCGGTGAGGTGGACGCGGCCATAGCCGGAGGCGTTTCCGAAAGCATCCATACGTTCGGCATTTTCGCCAGTTTCAAGGCGCAGGGCGCACTGGCGGCCCATGAAGATCCCACCAAGGCCAGCAGGCCGTTCGACAAGAACCGCAACGGGATAGTTGTGGCGGAGGGGGGATGCCTGTATGTGCTGGAGCGCCTGGAAGACGCGCAAAAACGCGGCGCGAAAATATACGGGGAGATCGCCGGTTACGCTTATAATTCCGATGCCACCGATTTTGTCCTGCCCAATCCCGCAAGGCAGGCCGAATGCATCCGGCTGGCTTTAAAGCGGGCGGGGCTTTCCCCTCAGGAAGTGGATATCGTGAACACCCACGGCACCGGCACGGGGCAGGGAGACCAGCATGAGTGCCAGGCTATCCGCGAGGTGTTCGGCGATGGCCCCGGGCCAATGATAAACAATACGAAGAGCTACATCGGCCACGCCATGGGCGCCGCCGGGGCTTTAGAACTGGCCGGGAACCTTCCCTCGTTCGATGACGGCCTTGTCCACCCCACTATAAACCTGGATGAGGTGGATCCGGAATGCGCATTGCCAGGCATGGTAACAGGCTCTCCCCATAGGGCGGAAAAACCGGTTAACGTAATCTTAAACAACTCTTTCGGGATGTTGGGCATAAACTCGGTAGTAGTGGTTAAACGATTTGTAAGTTGACGCGCTTTTAGCGATAATATAACGTTGTTATTTCGTGGCAAAACAAGGAAAGGGCAAATGACGGCAGACGGTATCCGCCAGGCTATTTTGGACATAATACAGGACATCCTTCCGGACGAGAACTTGTCCGCCATAGAGCCGGACAAGGCTTTTCGCGAGCAGATAAACCTGGACTCCATGGATTTTCTGGACATAGTGATGGAGTTGAGGAAACGGTACAGCGTTGAGGTGCCCGAGCAGGATTATGCCCATCTTGCCACGATGAACAGCACGGTCAGCTACCTTCTGCCCAAGATGGAGCGCATCTAGGCCGGTTTTCCCTTTAAGCCCGGCCTTGGCGTCTTCCTAACCGAAAAAGATTGCGTTACGACACCATTATCATAGGGGCCGGCCCCGCAGGGCTTGCCGCAGGCATCCGTATGGCGATGTACGGCGGCAAAACGCTCATTCTGGAGCGGCACAGCCGCGTGGGCGGGCTAAACTCCTGGTACATGGCTGGCGGGTATTATATGGACTCGGGCCTGCACGCCATCACCAATTACGCCCCTGATGGCCCGGCGTCCGCTCCAATAAAAAAACTTCTAAGGCAGTTGCGTCTGCGTATGGAGGATTTAAAGCTATGCCCCCAGCGGACCAGCCGCATATCCTTCCCCGGAGCTTCTTTAGCCTTCAGCAACGATTTTGACCTGCTGACCCAAAGCGTAAACCAGGTTTTTCCGTACCAGAAAGACAATTTCCAGAAGCTCGCCGGGCTTGTGCGGAACACCGACCCCACCTTGCCAGGCTGGAGCCCGCGAAGCGGCAGAAAGGCCGTGCGCGCCATCGTCACCGACCACTTGCTGGAGGACATGCTTTTCCTTCCGCTTATGTATTACGGCTGTCCCGACGAGGAGGACATGGAGTTCGGCCAGTTCGTGATAATGTTCAAAAGCATCTTTTTAGAGGGGCTGGCCAGGCCGGAGGGAGGCATAAAAATCCTGCTGGACCTGCTAACCGCCGCTTACGCCAAGGCCGGGGGAGAGCTCAGGCTGGAGACCGGCGTAAGCGGGATAAAGGTCGACAATGGCAGGGTGGCCGGGGTTGTAACCGGAGGCGGCGAGCAGATAGAGTGTTCCCGCGTCCTTTCTTCCATAGGGTATCCGGAAACGGTGGCCATCTGCCCGAAGGCGGCTGTGGGCGGCTCCGCTCCCGCGCCCGGGGAGATGTCTTTTATGGAAACGGCGCTGGTGCTGGATAAAAGCCCGGACGATTTGGGAGAACACGATTCCATAATCTTTTATAATAATAAGCCCTCCTTTAATTACAGGAGGCCGGAAGCGCCTGTGGACATAACCAGCGGCGTGATATGCTTCCCGGGCAATTTTTCATACGCCAAGCGGTTTGAACCGCCGATGGTAAGGATAACCAATTTGGCTAACCACTGGTATTGGTCGCGGTTCGTGGACGAAGGGGAATACCATGAGGCGAAGGCTCATTGGAGCGGTGAGTCCTTGAGGAATTTGTCATCCGTGACGGGGGATTTTAGCGGGAATGTGATTTTTTCCGATGTTTTCACACCCCGCACCATCCGCCGGTACACCGGAAGGATGAACGGGGCTGTGTACGGTTCGCCGCTGAAACTGAGGGATGGGGTGATGGCCATTGATGGGCTTTATCTTTGCGGCACGGACCAGGGTTTCCTGGGGGTGACCGGCGCTTTGTTGTCTGGAATCACGGTGGCCAACAGCCGTCTTGTGGAAGTTTAAAGGATACGGGTGGGAAGTAAAATGGCCGTACGAGGGCTGGAGAATATAAAGAGCAATTACGATTGCGTGGTAATAGGCGGCGGGCTGGGCGGATTGACCTGCGCCAACCGGCTGGCCCGGGCGGGCCGGAGCGTTCTTCTGTTAGAGCAACACACCCAGCTTGGGGGGTTGGCCACATGGTTCAAACGCAAGAAGCACATTTTTGATGTGGCCCTCCACGGGTTCCCCATAGGCATGGTGAAAACCTGCCGGAAATACTGGAGCCGCGAGATAGCCGACAGGATAGTTCAACTAAAGGGCATCCGGTTCGACAACCCCCAGTTCCAGCTTGAGACCACCTACGAACGGGAAGACTTTACGCGACTTCTCGTGGAAAAGTTCGGCGCTTCGCGGGAAACGGTTGAAAATTTCTTCATCGTCACCCGTGACATGAATTTCTTTGACGACCAGAGCAAGACCACCCGCCAGCTTTTCCAGGAGTTTTTCCCAGACAGGGACGACATCTGGAGGCTCCTGATGGAGCCCATCACCTACGCCAACGGATCCACGCTGGAAGACCCGGCCATAAGTTACGGAATCGTATTCTCCAACTTTATGAGCCAGGGGGTTTACACCTTCCGTGGCGGCACAGACCTGTTCATAAAGATGCTGGAAGACGAGCTTGTGAAGAACGGGGTGGACGTGCGGGTGGGCGCCCTGGTGGAAAAGATCATGATGGAAAACGGGCGGGCCACCGGCGTAATCTGCCGGGGGCAGAGGATAAACGCCCGGTCGGTGGTCTCCAACGCCAATATAAAAACCACGGTAACCCACATGTTAAACGGCGGTGTCTCGCGGGATTTCAAGGAGAAAACCGAGAAAGTGCGGGTGAATAACAGCTCCTGCCAGGTTTATTTCGGCATAAAACCCGGCGAGAAAATCGATTACATGGGAGACCTGCTTTTCACTTCAACCGCGGATAAGTTCGACGCGGAACTGATGCTCTCCCGCAACGTGACCAGCCGGACATTTTCGGTGTATTATCCCGACATCCGCCCCGAAGAGGGGAAGGAGCGCTACACCATAGTGGCATCCTCCAACGCCCGGTATGAGGATTGGGCGGGGCTATCGGAAGAGGAATACTCGGCCAGCAAGAAAGCGCTGGCGGAGGATACGCTGAACGCGCTGGAAAAATACCTGCCCGGCGCACGGGATAAAATTGACCATGTGGAGGTGGCCACGCCCCGCACCTTCCACCGGTACACCTTGCATGTGGATGGCTCTTCTTTCGGCACCAAGTTCGAAGGGCTCCAGATAAGCCAGGGTCTGCCGCAGGAAGCGCCGGGCGTGTTTCATACCGGTTCGGTGGCCATAATCATGTCCGGCTGGCTGGGCGCGGCCAATTACGGGGTTATAGTGGCCAACGAAGTGGATAAATACCTGGGGGTGTGACATGGGCGAGTTCGACGGCCAGACAGCGATAGTTACCGGCGGCACCCGGGGCATAGGCGGCGCCGTGTCGGCGGCGTTCCTATCAGCGGGCGCGAAGGTTGTGGCCGTTTACGGCGGCAACGAGGAGCAGGCCAACAAGTTCCGGGAGCGGAACGCGGCTTTCGGCGACAGGCTGGAGGTAGCGCGGGTGGACGTGGCCGACCATTCGGCGGTGGAAGAGTTCTTCAACCAGTTCGAGTCCAAACACAAAAGCCTGGAGGCCTTGGTGAACAACGCGGGCATCCGGCGCGACGCCGTGGTGGGCATGATGGCCGAGGCCGACTGGCGCGCCGTGCTGGACACAAACCTTACCGGCACGTTCAACATGAGCAAGTTCGGCGTTCGGGCCATGATGAAAAACCGGTATGGCAGGATAATAAACATCACAAGCCCCTGCGGCGAATACGGTTTCGCGGGGCAGGCAAACTACGCCGCGTCCAAGGCGGGCCAGGTGGGGCTTACCCGGTCGCTCTCCAAAGAAGTGGCTGGCAGGAAAATAACCGTCAACTGCGTATCCCCGGGCTTTATAGACACCGATTTTATCGGCGACCTGCCGGAAGATATGAAAAAGGCATATACAAACCAGGTCCCGTTGAAAAGGTTCGGCACGGCGGAAGAAGTGGCCCGGCTGGTGCTGTTCCTGGCGAGCAGGGAGTCTTCGTATATAACCGGCTCTGTTATGGAAATAACGGGCGGGCTGTAGCCCGTCGTTTCTCAATAAATCCCTGTTTCGGTAACGTCTCAGTTTGAAAGTACAGGGGAGATTCTTCACTTACGCTCAGAATGACAATATAAAAGCCGTTGATAACATTGTCATCCTGAGCGAAGCGCCTGCGAAGTGAAGGATCTGTCTATTATTCGAGATCCAAACTGAGACACTACCCTGTTTCCCTGACCGGCCAATTACCCCCCGTCCGTGGTACAATACCCCATTTTTTGGCGGAACATGATTTACGGAACGGAAGAAATCCACCGGGCGATACCCCACCGTCCCCCATTTCTTTTTGTGGACAGGGTATTGGAGGTGGATGATAAACATATCGTGGCGGAAAAGTTCCTTTCGCCGGATCTGGATTTTTTCAAGGGGCACTACCCCCATTTCCCGGTGATGCCCGGTGTATTAACCTGCGAAAGCATTTTCCAGGCGGGGGCCATACTGCTATCCCAGCAAGGGGGTATGATGGAAAGCGGATCCGTGCCGGTGCTGGCCCGCATACGCGACGCGCGGTTTAAAAGGCTTGTGCGCCCGGGGGATATGGTGGCGTTGACCGTGGAACTGGAGGACAAGGTGGGCATGGCGTTCTTCATGAAAGGGAAAGCCACCGTGAACGGCGAACTGGCCGTGAGCGTATCGTTCACCTGCGCCCTGGCCAAAACGCCAGAGCCGATGGGAGCCTGATTAAAATGAGCTTTCTGGGTTTTGAGGGGAAAACATACCTGGTCATAGGCGTGGCCAATAAAAAAAGCGTGGCCTATTCCGTGGCCGACATCATAAGCAAAGAGGGCGGGCAGGTTGTCTTCTCGGTTCAGGACCAGGCCCGGAAAGAGACAGTTGAAAAACTTTTCCCCGGGGCCGACGCTTATATATGTGACGTGTCCAGCGAAGATAGCGTAAAGGCCATGGCTGAGGAGGCGCGGGAAAAACACCCAGTCATTCACGGAATAGTCCATTCGGTGGCTTTCGCCCGGTATTCCGATGGCGCAAAACCGTTCCACCAGATACGGAAAGGCGATTTCATGGAGGCGCTGGACATCTCCTGTTTCTCGCTTATCACCGTGTCCAACGCCTTCAAGGATATGATGGATAAGAAAGCCTCTGTGGTTACCATATCCATATCCACCACCACCATGGCTTCGGAAAACTACGGGTACATGGCGCCCATAAAAGCCGCGCTGGATTCTTCCCTGGCGTTTCTGGCCAAGAGCTTCTCGGCCTTCTCCGAGGTTAGGTTTAACGCCGTGGCGCCGGGATTGTTGAAGACCTCCGCATCGGCAGGGATCCCCGGATATGTGGACTCCTACCTTTACGCGGAAAAAGTTATTCCCCGCAAGCGCGCGCTGGACACCGCCGAGGCTGGCAGGGTGGCCGCGTTTCTACTCAGCGACGCTTCCAGCGGAGTGAACGCCCAGAAAGTTGTGGTGGACGCGGGCATGGGCGTTAATTATTTTGATTCCCAAGTTATTCAAAAGGTTGTGCGCTAACCGCTACTGTCGGTAGAATCCTTTTTTGAATCGAATCATCACAATACAAACATGCTTCTTGTGGTTTCGGTCCGGCGAGTCTGACCATAAAGTGGTATATAAAAAGTATGGGTTAATTGTGTTGCGCCCTTTTTCCAGTTGTGTACAATTTATGTTTTCTTCGTATTAACAGTTTCAAACGAAAACCTTCATCCGGATTTTCTTTGGAGCAATTTGCGTTTTGGCCGCCACCCCTTGGCGTAACCAAAAATAGTTATTCCCAAATGGGTACTTTCAGGAGGAAATCATGAATCATGAATTCCGCGAGAGGTTGAGGTTGCTTATGAAGGGCGACAAACCTTACTCGTGGGCCAGGAAAGTGGGTATCGAAAAAGGTCTGTTCCAGTATTACTGGCAGAAGGGGAGGATACCCACTTACGACAATCTGCTCAAGATCCAGGAATTCACTGGCTGTTCGTTGGATTGGCTGTTGACCGGTAAAGCTGTGGATCTGGACCAGATTGACGGCCTGATGCTGGTAAAAGAACCCAATCCTGTATATGGCCAGTTGAATCTGCGCCGGGCTGACTCGCTGGAGCGGGTAAAACAGCTTTATTCTTCGAGGAACGAGAAGGATATAGAGTTGTTGGAGGGCATTCTGGACAAGATTGCGCCTTCAACCTCCAAACGGGGCCTGTCCCGGAAAGCCGGAAAAGGACGATAATCCGCCATCTCGCCACCCCAGCCCATTGTATTTAAAAGCGGGCTGGGGATAGGCGGGAATGGTTCTTCCCACCCCTTCATAGCGCGACGCGGTTTGACTTAAGCTCGACACATCGAGCGTCATCAATGCCTCCAACACCTGCCCCTTTTTATCCAAAGCCATTTATAGCTTGGTTTTTCAGAGCCATGAATTTATAATGAACCGGCGGTAAGGGGCGTTAATTAGGTGGACAGGTAGTAATGAGCGGAAAAAAGAAATCCATTCTTCTGGTAGATGACGACGAAGCCCATCTTTTATGGTCCTCCGAAGTTCTCAAGGAAAGCGGGTACGAGATAGAAACCACCTTCTCGGCCGAGGCCGCCCTCAAGATGCTCCAGAACAAGCCTTACGATTTGATAATTTCAGACCTGGTGATGCCTGAAATGTCCGGTACCGACTTTGTCCGGAAAGTAGCCGGGATAAGAAAAGGGCAGAAAGCCATTATCATGACCGGCCATGGCGACGTTGAAAGTTTCATGGAATCCGTTTACGATCTTGGGGCTCTCGAATACATCATTAAGCCCGTGGAGATGGAAGAGTTCCTGACCATAGTAAAAAAAATAATCTCCCAAAACGTGGAGCTTTCCCAGTAAATCCATTCTTTGTCTTGTAAATCAATAGGTTGTCTGTTTAGCCCTCCAGGTTTGCTCCCCCCTGTCTCAAAAATATCCATTTTTTTGCCCCCGGGACTTAAGAATTAAACAAATTCTCCGATAAGGCAGATAGAGGTAATATAAACTTTGGCTGGGCGCCGTTTAATGAGGCAGGAAGCGTACAATTAAATCAGGCAGGGTGACAGTTAAAAATGGATAAGGACTTTGGCCTGGCGATAAAGCTTTTAGAAGAGAAAAAAGCTCAACTTAAGGATTTGGAGGAAAGAACAGGCCGGATACTTACGCTTACCCAGGAGGGCGCTCCATTGGAGGATATCATGGGAGCCGTGGATGGGCGGGACGGCTTGATCCTCCAGCTTACGGAAGGGGATGGCAAGCTGGCCGGTATCCTGGGCAAACCCGGCCGGAAAGATTGGCTGGATAAGAAGGAAGTAGCTGGGCTGAAGAGAGACATTGAAAATACGCTGAAGCGGATAATGGAGATGGACTCTTCCGGTATGAAAGCCATGGAGGCGGTGGCGGTATCCATAAAAGACGATTTTAGCGCCATGGCCTCCGGCAGGCGCACCATGGCCACATACGGGAAAACATCCAAACCTGTTTACGCGAAGTTTATAGACAGGAAGATGTGAGGTTCGGCGGAACATCATGATAGACGGTATTGGCGGGCCCATAAGGGTATCCGGCGTTTACGGGCGGCAACAGTTCTACGCCGAAAGGGCGGTAGAACTGAAAATCCCCAAGACCACCCAGGTTGGGGCGCAGGACAGGGTGACTTTTTCGCCCGAAGCCCAAACCGCGCGGAACCTGGCCAGCCCGGGCGCTTCGGTGCAGGCGGCCATATCGCCAGCGTCTGTATTCCTTTCCGGCCAGATGCCCGTACAGCGCCCCATAACTTACGAAGATCCGCGCAGGGCCGCCGTGCGGCATGGCGGCGAAGAGGCCCAGGCGGTGGAGTTTGGTGAGCCGGATTCCGACGAAGACGATATTAGCGCCGTGAGCTCATCGGCATCCTCCGAAGGGACTGATAGTGGCGCTTCGTCCGGTGGAGGGCCGGGCGCTTCACCCCGGTAACGCGGCCGGAAATTAAAAAAACCCGGAGGATTTTAGCCACCGGGTTTTTCATGTTAAATCACATAAGCCGCATTTAACGGCCAGCCATAATTAACCCCTGCTGGGTTTGGGCGTAGCGGGCGTTGATGGAGGCAGGATAGGCATCACCACCTCCGGCTGTTTGCCGGTAAGGGCGTTAAGGAACGACAATATCTTGCCGATTTCCTCGTCGGAGAGTTTGTCACCAAGCTGAGTCCATGCCATAACCTTCACCGCCTCTTTCAGGTCCCACACGCTACCGTCATTGAAATAAGGGTAGGTAAGCGCCACGTTTCTCAAGGTTGGCACTTTGAAGACGTTCAAGTCGTCTTCCTTCTTGGTCAGGTCGAACCGGCCTTTGTCCTTGAGGAACCCGGGGGTGTTCATCACGCCGAACTTCTGGAAAGAGTTTCCCCCGACCGTAACGCCGTTGTGGCAGTTTACGCAACCTTTGTCCATGAACAGTTTCAGGCCAGCCTTTTCGTTGGCGTTCAAGGCGCGCTCATTGCCCTTTAGGAACTCGTCGAACCGCGAGGGTGTCAGTAGCGTCCGCTCGAAAGCGCCGATGGCGTCAGCCAGGTTTTTATAAGTGAGGGATTCCTTCTGGTTAGGGTACGCCTGCTTGAACAGGGCCACGTATTCGGGGATTGTTTTCAGCCTGGCTATCACCAGTTCCTGCGTGGCGGCCATTTCGATGGGATTTAATATTGGCCCCTGCGCCTGGGCTTCCACGTCCGCCGCGCGGCCGTCCCAGAATTGCGCCACCTGGAGGGCCGCATTTAAAACGGTTGGAGAGTTCCTGCCGCCTGCCTGCCAGTTGTGGCCCGTGGAGAACGAATTGTTGTCCACCCCGCCGGTGGAGAGGTTATGGCATGAATTGCATGAAAACACGTTGGACTTGGACAGACGGGTGTCGAAAAAAAGCATCTTGCCCAGCGTAAGTTTCGCGGGAAGGCTGGGATTGTCGCTTTTGAATACCGGCTTGTCAGGCAGGGGGGCGAAATTTTCCTGCGCGGCTTTCATCAACGAGGTATTGCCCTTGTCCGTGCTTTCAGCGAAAACCGGCGCCAACATAAGAACCACCAACATCGCCACAAAGAACCTGGTCGCGTTCATACAATTCTCCGAGTGTTATCGAACATCCAAACAAGCTTGTCCAAAAGAAGGATGTATTTTAAACTGGGTCTTAATGGTGAATAAACAGTATTCCTTCCACATATTCTAAAGAAAAGACAGGCCATGGAGAGAGCCGCTTTAGTTGACCCTCTTTGAGCCTGTGATTATAATCCCCCAATGGCAAGCGCATCCGAAGTTCCCACCTCAAGAATCGAGCAGGATTTGATACTGGTCCGCCGCGTATCCGAAGGCGATGGTGAGGCTTTAAGAAGTTTCGTGGAAACCCATACCCGCTGGGCGCTCTATAAAACCAGGGAATGGTGCGTGGAGCATTGCCCCCACCGCGCGGGGGGGGTGTTTTGCGGGCTTACGGGGCTTTCATTAAGGTTGAACGGGAAAATCCCTCAAAACCGGCTGGAAGAGTGCGATGAAGGGATGGACACATACCTGTGGATCTTCGACCAGTTGAAAAGGAAGCTTAAAACCTACACCGGCAGGAACGGTTGCCTCCTTTCCACCTATGTTTGGACCATCCTCAATTCCCGCGAGTTTTATATAGACTGGCTCCGCTGGAAATATGGCCGGGCTTTCTGATAATCAGGGAACAATGCCATCCTCCGGTTTTCTAAACCAATCCACCAGAAAAAGGCTTCCAGCCTCCATCCGGGCCTTGCCGGAGTTGGATCAGGTGGTGTTCATCTTTTTGCGAATGCGGCGGGACGAGTTCCAGATAGCGCGCCAGTTGAAGCTAGGCCGGAAAGAAGCGTTGGAAGCCATTGCCCGGGTTCGGGATGCGCTGATAAAAAATGGGTCGCTGGATATGGTGGAAGACCCGGTGTTCTACCCTCTGGACATCCCCGCCACGGATAATGAAAAGGAATACCCGCCCATAAATCTAAAGACCGGAGGGATGGACATGACCGATAGCCTGGAAATCACCCGGTTTCATGAGATACTGCGCCAGTCCATTTCCATGATGCCCAGAGAGGGGCGCAGGCTTCTGTCGCTCTGGTTCACACGGGAGATGAAAGCGGCGGACATCCTGAAATTTTACAGAAACCTCGGTGTAAATCTTATTTCCGGCAAACCCATTGAAAATACGGGCGTGGGCGACGTTTTTTACGCCATTGAAAAAAACTCGCTGAATCTATTGAAGATTGTCCGTTCAAATATGAAACAGGGGGAGTTTGATATTACCCCGGCGGTGTTGAAAGCCGCGTTGGACGAAGTGGGAGTTTCTGAGGATTGAGAGCCGCCGGAGGGCTGGCGGATTTAATTATGGAGCTTGGCGGATTTGAAACATCTTACGCTCGAAGAGCTTATAGCCTGCGTTGACCCTTCATTGCCCGAAGATGGCAAGGCTTCTCTGGCGGGTCATCTTGCCGGGTGCGCGGAATGCCGGGACAGGCTTGTGTCTATCCATTCCTTGAGGTCGGCGGGCGCAAGGCTCATGGATGCGGATTTGAAATCGCCGAAACCGCTTCCCGTCACAGCGGATTGCCCGCCCATGGAGACCATGGGGGATTACCTTGGAGGCCGTCTGCCAGCTGATGAACGGGCAAAATACGCTACCCACATGGCTTGGTGCGACGCCTGTTTTGAACGGGCCACATATTTCACCAGTTCAGCGATCAAAATGGCCGCTGGCGTGCTGGTTACGCCCGCCACTCCGGAGAAATATTTAAACGCCGCGGCCCCGGCGCCCACGCGCATGGGGATTGGCCGGAAATTGATGGTCGCTCTCGGCAATGCCTTGAAGTCCCCTGTTCCCGCTTATGCTTTCGCGGCGGTTCTGGCGCTTTTCATGTTCTTGGGGGACGGGTGGTTTACCGGCGGGGAGCTTATCCCGCTAAAATCAGACTCCAATTTCACCATATATGTGAAACCGGACCAGGCGGGCGCTTCATTCGGTTTCCCGGACGCGGGAGGCAAAGTGGCCGAGACCCCGGCGGGGCTTAGGATGAAAATATCTGGCGGAGATGTCCATTTCTCGTGGAACGCCGTGGATGGGGCTAAAGAGTATGGCTTCACGCTCCTGGAGATAACCCCACGCGGGCTCAAAGATGTTTTCGGCCAGAAAACCGGGAATCCGGAAATATCCGTAAGCGCGTTGTCGCTTTTGAATGGGTCGGCCTACAGGTATAAAGTGACTGGCGTAAACAATTCCGACCAGGTGTTTTCAGCCGCCGGGCAGTTCGCTTTCAACAAATAGGCCTCTTTAAAGTTTAAGAAACCTTTCCGATTTCATCCTTTTGCGGGTGTGTGTGTCTATCATGGCGCGCACCATCCGCTCCACGTCATTTAATAAAGACGTGCCGGAGGATATCCGTTCCAGCCGTTCCATGGGGGTGGAGAGGCTTCGCTCCAGCAATTTTATGGCGCCGGGGCTTGCGTTGATAGTTTGAGCCCCCGACTTATGAAGACAACTACCGCACACCGCTCCCCTGGACGGGTTGAAACCGCATCGGGGCCCGGCGATAGCCCCACCGCAAACGGCGCAGGCTCCCATGGATGGCATGAACCCGATGCTCGAGAGATATTTAAACTCGAAAAGACGCAACAGCATGTCCAGCTTGTCCGCAGGCATGGCGCTGGCGGAAAGCTTGCGAAGGAGGACAAGGAGCATGTTGAACCCGTCTCGGTTGGCGTCCTTTTCTTTTTGGCAAACATCCACAAGCTCCGCCGCCGCAAACGCCCGCATGAGCTTTTCATAATCGTCCCTCATGCCGGTGAAAGTCTCTATAATGTCGCTGGTGTTAAGGTAGAAAAGTTCCGCCTTCTCCTTCCCGAAAAAGATGGCCCTGGTGTGCAGGAACGGCTCCAGCCTTCCCATGAGCCTGCTTTTAGGTTTAAGGCACCCTTTGGCCACGGCCTTTATTTTGCCGTAGTCTCTGGTGAAGAGGGTTATTATCCGGTCGGACTCGTTGAGCCTGATGCCTCTTATGATTATGGCTGGGGACTCGTAAAGGGGCATTATCCGGGCTTGTGGGGGTTGTTATTCTTTATCCACGTAACCAAGGTCGCCTAAGGAAGCGGGATTAACTGTCCACTTTTCTTTCACCTTCACCCGCAGTTCCAGGAAGACCTTCGCCCCAAACCGGAACTCCAGCTCTTCCCGCGCCATTGTCCCGATTTTTTTGAGCATGGAGCCTCCCTTGCCGATAACGATGCCTTTTTGCGAATCCCGCTCCACGAAAATGCTACCCATGATGTATGTGGCGCCGTTCTCCCGGTCCTCCACCAATTCAATGGCCACGGCGGTGGAATAGGGCAACTCCTGTTGCAACGCCCTGAAAGCCTTTTCGCGGATAATCTCGCCTATGTAGAACCTCTCTGGCTGGTCGGTCTTCATTTCCGCCGGATAGAACTGGGGTCCCTCGGGGAGATATTCAACCATCTTGGAGACCATCGCCTCCACCCCCTCGCCGGTGCGGGCGGATATGGGGAACACCTCGTCGAACTGGGCTATTTTTATAAGCTCCGCTATCTGGGCCAGAAGTTCCGGCTTTTTCACAGCGTCTATCTTGTTTATGAGCAAAAGGCGGGGTACCTTCTTCCCGCCCAATCTTTCCAGCGCGTACCGGTCGCTATCATAATTTGGTCTTTCCGCGTCGGTCATGAAAATCAGGAGGTCACATTCCATCCCCGCCTTTAGCGACTGGTTTATCATGAACTTGTTAAGGCGGGAGCGTTCCCGCATTATCCCCGGCGTGTCCATGAACACCACCTGTATGCCAGACCGGGTCATAATGCCCATCACCCGGTTGCGGGTGGTTTGGGGTCTGGGCGAGGTGATGGAGACCTTCTCCCCCACAAGAAGGTTTAACAGTGTGGATTTACCCACGTTGGGCCTGCCAGCCAGCGCCACAAAGCCGGATTTGATATTTGCGGGTAGCGCGTCTTTTATATCACCCGATGACATTTGATAATTCCTGCCGTTGTCCCCTTGTCCAAGGGTTGTTCCGGGTCACGAGTGTTTGAGCCGCTCAATTTCGCTGTTCACATATCCCAGGCGGACCCGCTGGATGAGCAGTAGCGCGAATAGAAGGATAAAAGTCACGATGCACACCTTGAAGGCGGTGAACATGTCCGGGTGCATGCCGGGGTCGTTGGCCGAACGCTCGATAACCGGGTGAATCCCACGGCTCCACAGTTTCACGCTGTAATGCACCAGCGGCACGTCCGCGTAGCCCACGATGCCCATAACCGCGGCGTATTTGGCGCGCAGGGTTTCGTCTTCCACGCGGGAGCGCAATATCAGGTAGCCCACGAAGATAATCAGCAGGATAAGCGAAGTGGTCAGGCGCGGATCCCACGTCCAGTAGGAGCCCCATATGGGCCTTGCCCACAACATGCCAGTACCCAGCATGAGTATGGTGAACACTATGCCCGTCTCGGCTCCGGCAACCGCCAGCCGGTCCCACTTGAAATCTTTCGTCCACAGGTAGCCTATGGAGCCTATGAACGTGAAGAAGAAGCCGAAATAGCAGGAGATGGCTATGGGAACGTGGAAATAGAAAATTTTCTGCGGCCAGCCCATCACTTCTTCCAGCGGGGCGTGAAAAAACACAAGATACACCGACAGCGCCATCAAAACCCCGGTGATGATGGTCAGAACGTCGGCGATAAGCGGCAGGTTTTTGCGGAAAACGTTCATTTTTTAAGGCCGGACAGGTCTTTTTCGAGTTTGGAAACCTTCCGGCCCAGCATGAAAACATAGCCGAAGAAAACCAGCCAGATGAGCGCGTAAGCGTAAATCACGTAGTCCACGTTTATTCTTAAACCTCCGTCAAACCAAAACGCGGCCTGGTAGGGGCCGCGTCACTCTTCGATTATATGCTCGAACGTAAGCCAGGACACCACCAAGTATATCACGTCGAAAGCCGCCAGTATCTTGTACCAGGCGTCCAGATCCTCCGCCGGGGCGCCTGTTATGAGCCCGCCGGATATCTTCACCGCCGCGATGAGCGCGGGGGCCGCCACCGGCAGTAGCAAAAGCGGCCCCATCATCTCCCGCGCCCGCAGGTTCACGGCCATGGCGGCGATAAGCGTGCCCACGGCGTTAAAACCCAGCGCGCCCATGAAGAAGGTGAGGGACTGCATGAAAAACCTCTCCATCACGTTCACGTTGTACAACACCGTGAACACAGGGATTATCACCCCGATGGAAAGGAGCGTGATTATGAGGTTCGACAGCAGTTTGCCGAAATATATGGCCGAGCGGGAAAGGGGCGCCAGCATAAGCGCCGAAAGGCAACCCTCCTCCTTTTCATATAGGAACGAGCGGTTCATGGAAAGGGAGGCGGAGAACAGGAACGCCACCCACAACACCCCCGCTGAAAGATCTTTGGTGTTCAGCGAGGTCAAATCCATGGCGAAGTTGAACATGAGGATGGTGAGCAGGGAGAAGGTCAGGGTGGTGGTAAGTATCTCTTTCCCGCGAAACTCCATCCGCAGGTCTTTGGCCATTATGGCCCATACGCCGTGGGTGAAACTCATTTTACGCCCTCTCTTCGCTCAATAGTGGGCGCTACCCACGGTTTCCACATAAAGGTCGTGGAAATTCGACTGGTCAATGCCGCCCACCGGCGAGTCGAACCTTATCTTCCCCCCGGCCTGTATGGCCACGCGGGAGCCCATCTCCAGCCCCATCTTGAGGTTGTGGGTGATCATTATTATGGTGCGCTTCTCGCCCCGGAGCCGGTTTAGCAGGTTTTTGAGCATTTCGGCGGCGTGCTGGTCCAGCCCCGTGAAAGGCTCGTCCAGCAATATTATGTCAGGGTTGTTCACCAGCGCCCGGGCGATGGAAAGCCTCTGCTTCATCCCCCGGCTGAACGCTCCGGCGGTGTCGTCCGCCCGGCTTGTCAGGCCCACTTCTGAAAGCAGGCTTTCCACGCGCTCCGCGCCATTCTCCACGGCGTACAGGCTGGCGTAGAACGTCAGGTTCTCCCGGGCGGTAAGCTCGGGGTAAACCAGGCTTTGATGCGAAATGTAGCCTATGCGCTTTCGCACCTCGTCGTGATGCCCGCCAGTCACGTCATCCCCGCCGATGAATATGGCGCCAGCCGTCGGTTTTACCAGGCCGCCAATGATTCGCAACAATGTGGTTTTCCCCGCGCCGTTGGGGCCGAAAATGGTTAACGACTCCCCCTGGCCGATGGAAAGGCCCATACCATCCACGGCCGCAACCCGGCCGAACCGTTTGGTGACAGCTTCCAGGGTGATAAGAGGATTTGGGGTGTCGTTTCGCATCGGTGTATTGTCGTAAACGGGTAATGGTTAGTCAACAGCGAGTTGCGGCGCGATTTTCAGGAAAACTTGACACCGCTTTGATATAATGCGGATTCACTGCATGTTTAACAGTTTTGGGGTCAAAGAGGGATGACCGCTCAAAGCAATATAAATTGGGAAGACTCCGCCTTGCTTAAGAAACGCATAGGCGAGCTGGAGGCGCTCAATACAAAGCTTTCGCGCATCATAAATGAAGACGAAAGCTTTATAAACACCACGCCTGACATCTTTTACACCATAGATTTCACGGGCAAACTCCAGCGATGGAACAGCCGTCTGCAGGAGCTTTGCGGGCTATCCCCGGACGTTATGAAAGAGCGTCCGTGTATTGACTT